>JACQHV010000217.1 GCA_016198885.1 Gammaproteobacteria bacterium | reverse complement strand
ATAAAGATCCTTGTGCTAAGATCCGATTAAATACCAATGAAAACATAATAAACTACAACACAAACTCTGCATTTTATTCAATTCGTATTTTATTATCAGTTCCCAGGACTCACGATGCTTTTAATCCCCGCGATTGATATTAAAGATGGTCGATGCGTACGGCTGCGCCAGGGACGAATGGATGAAGAAACCATTTATGGTGAAAATCCCCTGGAAATGGCCAAACGCTGGATTGATGCGGGCGCCAGACGATTACATATTGTTGACCTGGATGGCGCAATCGCAGGCAGACCGGAGAATGCAGACATTATTCATGAAATAGCCGCAATTTATCCGGATATCCCCATACAGGTCGGGGGTGGTATACGTGATGAAGATACCATTCAGACCTATCTTGATGTCGGTGTAAGTTATGTCATTGTCGGTACTAAAGCGGTTACTACACCGCACTTTGTGTCAGATATCTGTCTTGAATTCCCCGGGCATATCATCGTTGGTCTGGATGCAAAAGACGGCAAACTCGCAATTAATGGGTGGTCGAAACTGTCACATCATGACGCTGCTGATATGGCGCAACGATTCGAGGAGGATGGCGTTGCCGCTATTATTTTTACCGATATCAGCCGGGACGGCATGATGAACAGTGTAAATGTAAAGGCGACTGTTGAAATCTGCAGACAGGTTACCATTCCGGTCATTGCCTCAGGTGGAATCACCAACATGGATGATATTCGTGCCCTGTGTAAGGCGGCCGATGAAGGCATTGCCGGGGCAATCACCGGCCGCGCCATATACGAAGGAACCCTCGATTTCGCTGCTGCACAAAAACTGGCAGATGACATCTGTGCAATCTGAATAATAATGAGTCTGGCCAAACGTATTATTCCGTGCCTGGATGTTGATGCCGGGCGGGTGGTTAAAGGCGTACGCTTTGTTGACATACGTGATGCCGGTGATCCGGTTGAGGTGGCCCGCCGTTATGATGAACAGGGCGCAGACGAGATTACCTTTCTGGATATTACTGCAAGCAGTGATGAACGCGATACCATGATCCATGTGGTGGAAGCAGTCGCAAGCCAGGTATTTATCCCCTTAACCGTGGGTGGTGGCATTCGCACACTGGATGACATCCGTCGCCTGCTCAATGCGGGGGCAGACAAGATCAGTGTCAATACGGCAGCGGTCAATGATCGCGGGCTGGTCAATGCGGCATCCGGCCGTTTTGGTTCCCAATGCATCGTTGTGGCCATTGATGCAAAACGCATGGATAATGCAATTCCATATTGGGAAGTATTTACTCATGGCGGGCGTAAACCGACCGGCATAAATGTAATCGAATGGGCTACAGAAATGGCACGACGTGGTGCGGGTGAAATATTACTGACCAGCATGGATCGGGATGGGACACGCGATGGTTTTGATCTCGAATTGACCCGCGCTGTCAGCGAGGCAGTATCCATCCCGGTCATCGCCTCGGGCGGCGCCGGCACACTTGAACACCTGGCTGAAGCCGTAATCAAGGGAAAGGCCGATGCCGTCCTGGCTGCCAGTATCTTTCATTTTGGTGACTATACCGTGCAAGAGGCCAAATCCATGATGAAGCAGTACAACATTGAAGTTAGACTGTAGGTATGCCGGCGCCTGCAAACATTGTCTGGCTCGACGAGGTCAACTGGAATAGCGAAGGCCTGGTGCCTGCCATTGCACAGGACATTAACAGCGGCAAGGTATTAACGCTGGCCTGGATGGACCGTGAGGCCTTGTATCTGACTCTGCAGAAACGGCAGGCCGTATACTGGTCACGTTCCAAACAGCGGCTCTGGCACAAGGGAGAAAAATCCGGGCACACCCAGTTAGTTAAAGAAATCTATCTCGATTGCGATAAAGATGCTGTCATGTTAAAGGTGATCCAGACCGGCGGCATCGCCTGTCATACCGGCAGGCAAAGTTGTTTCTTTCACCGCCTGGAAAATAATTGCTGGATTGAGGCAGAGCCGGTCATCAAAAATCCCAAGGATATATATGGTAATGATTCATCCTGGTCTAAATGAATATTTACTGTGATTTGTTCAACTTCAGGATTGACCATCATGACAGATGATGTACTCAAACGGCTGGCGAAAACGCTTGAGGTGCGCAAGAAAGCCGATCCCGCCACCTCCTATGTTGCCGCCCTCTATGCAAAGGGGCTGGATGCCACTTTGAAAAAGATCGGGGAAGAAACAGCGGAGCTGATAATCGCCGCAAACTCAGAAGAGAAAACCGCTATAATTCACGAAACAGCCGATCTCTGGTTTCACACCCTGGTCATGCTGGCCCAGTCAGGACTGGGTCCGGAAGATATTTTAGCGGAACTCGAACGGCGATTCGGCCGGTCCGGTCTTGAAGAAAAGGCAAAGCGTAACGTACAAACTTAATTCTGATAGGACACACCCAATCATGTGGAGATAAATTATGGGTTTTAGTATTTGGGAATTATTAGTTGTCCTGCTTATTGTTGCCCTGCTGTTTGGCACCAAAAAACTCCGTAATATGGGTGGCGACCTTGGCAGCGCAATCAAAAGCTTCCGTAATGCAATGAAGGATGGCGAAGACGACTCAACATCAACAAGCTCCAAGAGTAGCAGGATAATTGAAGGAGAGGTTGATTCCAAAACAGACAAGTCAAAAGACGATTCCTGAGATAATATTTCCTGATTTTCTGTAATATGCTCAGGTAAATAATCCTGATCAGCAATGTTCGATATCGGTTTCTGGGAATTAATTGTCATTGCCATTGTGGCCTTGCTGGTAATTGGCCCCGATCGCCTGCCTGGATTTGCCCGCGAAACGGGCAGATGGATCAGCAAACTGCGACGGGTCATAAACAATACCCGACGAGAACTCGAGCGTGAGTTGCAATTAAGCGAACAGACAGGATTAGATCATCATTTGTCCGAACTCGATGACCTGATACACAACGCCCCGGACCAGGATCCGGATTATGTAGCGCCGATGCAAAAGAAAAACAACGATAACAATACCGGTACCTAGGTGTTTGCCTGATGGCGCAATACCCGCCTGATCATAACGATAATGTGCGCGAACAATCCTTCATCTCGCACCTTGTGGAATTACGCGAACGGTTATTGCGTAGTCTATTATGTGTGCTGATTATTTTCCTGGCGCTGTTTTACTTTGCCAACGATCTCTACAGTCTCATTGCAGCTCCATTGCTCAAGCATTTGTCTGTAAACAGCACAATGATCGCGACCGGTGTTGCAGCGCCTTTTATCACACCGGTTAAACTTACATTTTTCCTTTCTTTGTTGATAGCAATGCCTTATATCCTTTATCAGGCCTGGGCGTTCATCGCGCCCGGTCTGTATGAAAACGAACGTCGCTTTGCACTGCCACTACTTATCTCCAGTATTGTTCTTTTTTATACGGGGATTGCCTTTGCCTTTTTCGTTGTCTTCCCGTTGCTGTTCGCATTCCTGACGACGACAGCCCCTGCAGGTGTCACTGTGATGACGGACATCAGCCGGTATCTGGATTTTGTTCTCCAGATCTTTTTTGCCTTTGGCCTTGCCTTTGAAGTCCCTGTTGTGACCATATTACTTGTCTGGTCTGGATTCACGTCGGTGGAGTCATTACGGCAAAATCGGCCCTATATCATTGTTACAGCATTCGTCATTGGTATGCTGCTGACCCCGCCCGATGTGCTCTCACAAATCCTCCTGGCATTACCAATCTGGTGTCTGTTTGAGCTGGGATTGTTTTTTTCCCGTAAATTTATCCGGCAACAGGGGAATACAAAAAACACCATCTATGCAGATGAAAAATAATCCCCGGGGCGTATAAATTTTTTGATATGAACCGGCGACACTTTTTCGCCATCCTCGGCGGTGGTGCACTTGCCATGGCCGCCTTTCGCCTGTGGCCAGATCAAGGATTGCTGAACCCTTGTTTCCCGGCAAAACTTCCGCAAATACTCGCCGGGGACGATGTGGTGGTATCTGCGCTGGCAGATCTGGATGCGAGCCAACTTTGGGACGGTCATGTACATCTTATCGGGACGGGTGATGGCGGGGGTGGGGTCTGGGTTAACCCGCATATGCGAAGCATATTACATCCACTGCAGTTTGCTCAGTTCAAACTGTATACCAATGCCGCTTGTGCTGATCAAGCATCATCTGTTGATCAACTTTACATTGAACGTCTGATTGAACTGCATGAAGCCATGCCGGAAGGGGCGCGTCTGTTATTACTGGCCTTTGATCACACTTATGATGAGCACGGGCACCAACAACCCGAACGTAGCGCCTTTTATACCCCCAATGAATATGCCGCAAGGATTACACGACAATATCCAAATCGTTTCGAATGGATTGCCTCTATTCACCCCTATCGGGAAGATTGTGTTGAAGCATTGGAGACGGCTGTTGCCCAAGGCGCACGCGCCGTGAAATGGCTGCCACCCGGAATGGGAATGAATCCGGCATCGCCTTTATGTGATCGCTTTTATGAGGCGATGGCCCGTTTTGACGTTCCGCTCCTGTCACATGCCGGCGAGGAAAAGGCCGTGCACGGGGCCAATGCCCAAGATTATGGCAATCCCCTGTTATTGCGACGCGCCCTGGATCATGGGTTGCGGGTTATCGTTGCCCACTGTGCGTCGCTGGGGGAAGATCTGGACATCGATTCAGGCAGGAAGGACAAGCGGGTCAACAGTTTTGATCTCTTTGCGCGCATGATGGATGAACCACGTTATGAAGGTCTGCTATTTGGGGAGATATCAGCAATTACGCAAATAAACCGTGCCGGTCATGCGCTTGAGACCCTAATAAGCCGAACCGACTGGCATTCACGCCTGATTAACGCATCTGATTATCCATTGCCGGGGGTGATGCCATTGTTTTCATTACGGGGCATGATGCATAAAGGCTACATTACAAAGAAACAGGCGGCAGTCCTGTCCGGGCTGCGTAAACACCATGTCTTGCTGTTTGACTTGATTTTAAAACGCTGCTTACAGATCGGTGGCAAAAAATTTCACAAAACCATATTCCACACGCGCCATGTATTTGACAAGACCGTATGATTTTTGTGTCGATACAGCAGGAAAATCAGGATTGTTCCCAGGGTAGATTGCGGTTTCGCCAGCCATTGATGGTACTGCGGTGTTTTTTACCATCGAGATCGCCCTCAAATCCTTCTTCAACATTGTAAACATTTCTGAAACCTTGACGCATCAATTCCTCTGCCGCGGCGAGGGATCGTTTTCCGCTACGGCAGATGGTCAACACAGGCAAAGATTCTATATCTTCCCCCGTTCCTCTCCTTGCAGTAAGCGCTGCTCTTACCTTATGCGTGAAATCCGGATTGATCACCCAATCTGGCGCTTCTTTCCAGGGGATATTGATGGCATTGACCGGATGTCCTACATATTCATATTCCATACTGGTCCGTACATCGATTAATGTCGCACCTGAATTCGACTGCAGGATATCCCAGGCTTGCGGGGGTGTAATCCCGTTGACTGTTTGACTTGTCATATCAGTTCATCTTTTCCTGCAAAAAAACCTATCACCTCTCAGGTGAAATAACGGGCCAATCTCATTACTAATTATCGTACATCCAGTTATTGATTTACCACACGTATTTCCTTCACTCAGATGCTTTTCATCAAGGGGATATAATAATATAATGAAATTGATATATTATAATTTATAGATGTATCATTAAACATCATTCAAATGACCTTGGAACACCACAAATGAATATAGCCGCCAAGAAACTTGCCTCTGCCGGGCGTGATCTCATGCCGCTTGAGTTCCTGAGAACGGCCGCAGAGTGTCTGAAATGTGTTGCCCACCCGCATCGATTGAGGATTATCGAGATATTGTTCCGGGGAAAATTCTCGGTCGATGATATCGCCAGCATGTGTGAATTATCACAACCCGCCACCAGCGGACATCTACGGTTGATGGAAGCAAAAGGATTGCTCAGGAGTGAACGTAATGGCCGCGTGGTTTACTATTCTGTGGCAGAGCCACAATTGAAAGGCATTCTTGATTGTGTGCGTGGTCGCTGTGTTACCCTGGAGAATACGGCAAAATAAACTTTATTTATTTAAACCCCATCACCAAATTAAGTTTAAGCACATATCGTATATATTCATATAACCCACCCCCGGTTTGGTGGGGAAGCTATCCGGGTAGTGGGGTGGTTTGATTTTTCAAACCCCTCTCCTGTCATTTCGAAGGGGCCCTTCGACGGAGTTTATCCTGAGCGAAGTCGAAGGACTCAGGGCAGGCTCTGCGACTGAGAAATCCTATTGTAATAGACAGAAAAGATTTCTCGGCCGCTCGGTTGCTGCTCCCGGCGCAACTCTACCTCCCCCATCCATGGGGTCGTGCTCCCGGGGCGCGGCTCTCGGTCTCCGTTCGGTAATTGCTCCTGCATTACTCTACCACCTACGTCCCTGTAGGCGTCCTGACTCGACTCTCGACCACAGTTCCCGACGCGGTTCTACCTCCTCCATCTGACCTCCATGGATGGAGGAAATGCAAAAGGATTGTATGGAACAATCCTTGCCGTGGAGTCGTCCTTTTCGTCGAAATGACCCGCTACCTGATTTTCCTCAAGATAATAATTCTGTTTTAATTACGGCAGAATGAATTATTTTGCAGATTCAATTAACTGCTTTTAATTCAGCGGCCATTTCCTGAGACAGGCTTCGTATCTTCGGCATGAGATCCTTCATCTGATTTTGGGATATTTCCAATGATTCCCGCATAAGTTTCGGCGTTGTATTTATATATTTTTGTCCTATGGGAGATTTATAAAATGCAATTAATTCACTCATTTCCTCTTCTGTGTATAAAGCAATATATACGTTAATCAACTGGTCTTTCATCCCCGGCCAGTATTCATTGAGCATAAGCTGATTCAGACGTTGCATATATTTTTCTGTTATTGATTTTCTCTCAGATGGCATATTCATTTTATCCGCCATGTTGATAAATATTGTTTGTATTTGATCATACATCGTATTGACTATTTCATCGGCTTTTGATGTCACCAGCAATTCTTCTGCGGTTTGTCTATGAGTTACATCATCGGCATGGGCATTTGAAGTCATTAAAATAAAATATAATAGAAGCGTGAATTTACACAGCATAATAACCTCCTGAAATATACGAATCCGGGATCAGTAATGTATCAGGGTATGTATCCGGTATTTTGCCAATTTATCCCGGCCCTTCAATTCATCCAACTCCACTACAAATGCACAACCTGCAATTCCAGCGCCGAGTTTTTCGATGAGTTCACAACTGGCGGCGGCGGTGCCCCCCGTAGCAATTAGATCATCAATGAGTAATACTCGATCATTCACGTCAAGTGCATCAATATGGACTTCAAGCCCTGTCGAGCCATATTCCAGATCGTAGGAAATGCTTTGCACATCATAGGGCAACTTCCCCGGTTTGCGTAACGGTATAAATCCGACTCCCAGTTCCCAGGCCGCGAGACTCCCGAAGATAAATCCGCGCGCCTCCATGCCGACGACGGCAGTCAGTTTTTCACCTAGAAAGGGATGGATCAGTTGATGTACTGCCAGCCGCAGCATGGCCGGATTCTTTACCAGCGGTGTAATATCCTTGAATTGAATTCCAGGTTTGGGAAAGTTGGGTATAGTACGGATATGGGCTTCAAGACGATCCATGGATTTATCTCCGGTTTGTTTTGTCACAAAATTAGCTGATCATAATGGTTTCTATAAAAGGAGGGGAGTCATGTGTAAATTTCTGAACCAATATGGCCCGTTGCTGGGCAGGGTATTGTTATCTGTTATATTTATCATTGCCGGTTTTCACAAGATCACCGGATTTGAGGAGACGGCTGGTTACATGGCCAGCAAGGGCCTGCCCATGGTCAATGTGTTGCTGGTTTTAACCATAATCATTGAGCTTGGCGGGGGGCTGATGATCCTCATTGGATGGCAGGCGCGCTGGGCAGCAACGGCCATCTTTCTGTTTCTGATCCCGGTCACTTTGGCCTTTCATCCGTTCTGGAGCTTCGAAGGGCAGGAAATGACACAAAATTTCCAGAGCTTCTTCAAGAACCTCGCCATCATGGGCGGTATGGCGTATATCATGTCGTTTGGACCGGGCCAGTTGAGTCTTGGTGGTGATCGTTGTCCTGAAAAGACTGCATGACAGCATTTCAGATGATTTATGAAGAAGCCCTGTTGCGTACGGGTGGTGAAACCATACTGAAATCAAAACTTCCGGTACCAAAGAGCCGGGATGAACTGCGTAATTTGAGTGATCATTATTATCTCTCTGTCATGTCACGGCGCATCTTCCGCGCAGGTCTCAAACACAGCATGGTGGATGCCAAATGGCCGGCCTTTGAAAAGGTCTTTCATGGTTTTGATATTGACCGGGTCAGGATGATGAGCGATGAGGAGCTTGAAAGCTTGTTACACGACAGGGGTATCATCCGTCACTGGGGCAAGATCAGGGCCGTGCGGGAAAATGCTCAATCAATGCATGAACTGTTGAATGAGAAAAGCAATATGGGAGATTACCTGGCTGACTGGCCGGGGGAACTAATTGTTGAACTCTGGGATGATCTCAAGGATCGTTTTACACAACTTGGTGGTAATTCCGGCCCCTATTTTCTGCGCATGGCCGGAAAAGATACCTTTCTCCTGACAAGATTTGTTGTCCGCGCCTTGATCAGATGGGGTGTAATTGAAACTGAACCCGGGGGCGTAAAGGCAAGACAGGTTGTACAAAACTGCATAAATCAATGGAGTGAAGAGAGCAGGCGCCCGATGTGTCAGATCAGTATGCTACTGGCATTGTCAATTGATTAGAGATTTTTAATTTCCGATATCAACCAACAGATCAGCCATGGCTGAAGCGCAATTTCGATTTTACGAAGAATTGAATGATTTTCTTCCCCCTGAAAGACGCCGGCAGGACATTCGCTATGAAATCAGGGAAAGGGAGACTGTCAAACATGCCATAGAGGCGTGTGGTGTACCTCATGCGGAAGTGGAACTGATCCTTGTCAATGGTAAATCGGTTGGGTTCGCCTATATCATTCAGGAGGATGACAGGATTAGTGTTTATCCACAGTTCGAGACAATGGATATATCGCCCCTGTTAAATGTCCGGGATCAACCACTCCGTAATCCCCGGTTTATCGCTGATGTGCATCTGGGCGGTCTGGCCAAATATCTGCGCATGCTTGGATTTGATACTCTTTATAGTGAATCTTCCACTGATGAAGAGATTGCTGCTGTCAGTTCACGTGAAAAACGGATTGTGCTGACACGTGATCGCGACTTACTCATGCACAAGATTATTACGCACGGACGCTTTATTCGGGCAACGCGTATTCGTGACCAGTTGATTGAGGTCGTGGAGTATCTTGATCTCTCCCGTAACTTCTCTCCCTTCAGCCGGTGCATGGAATGTAATACAAAACTTGTTCCAGTCAATAAAGAACAAATCATGGATAAATTACCGGCAGATACGCAAAGCTACTACACACAATTTTCAATGTGTACCTTCTGCGATCGCATCTACTGGCAGGGATCGCATTATCGCCGGATGAACAGATTTATTACTGAGATCTTCGGGAACAATAACGATAATGCAGCCGTATTTTGATCGAGGCGCGTGGGTCTCGAAGATCACCTGGTCTGAAGTGACAAAACGTATTACCTCGGGCGCTGTTGGTGTATTACCGGTAGGCGCTGCCAGTAAAGAACATGGTTTGCATTTACCCATGAATACCGATCAGATCCAGGCTGAATGGATGGCGCAGCAATTAATACAGAGCAGGAATGTTTTGGTCTGGCCGGCAGTGACGTATGGTTATTATCCGGCATTTGTTGATTACCCGGGAAGCTGCAGTCTGTCAAAGGTAACGTTCAGCTCGGTTGTCTGCGATATCCTCCAGTGCCTGATCAAGGCGGCAATAAACAAGGTGATCGTAATCAATACCGGGATCAGCACGATTGCTCCCCTGGAGACTGCGATTAATATGCTGGAGCAGAACGATCAGATTATCCTGTTTAACGCGTATGATGGACCGCATTACCGGCATGTTAAGTCCGGACTTGAGGAACAAACCGTGGGTGGACATGCGGATGAGATCGAGACTTCCATTATGCTGTCGATTGCACCTGAGCTCGTTGATATGACCAGGGCGGAAAGACATACTGAACGCATGCAACCGGGTCCCTTGAACCGGACAAAACCCGATCAACCGAATTATTCGCCCAGCGGTGTGACCGGTGACGCCACACTTGCCTCACCGGAAAAAGGCAAATTACTGGTTCAGGCCATACTTGATGATCTGAATGATCTGTTTGAAAAATTCCGGTTATAAGTTAAATACTGGTGCATCTCTCCTGTTCACATTCATGGCATGTCACACCGAAGGAAGCTATTGTCATCCAGAATGATCTGCGCGGTAAAATTCTGATGGAAGATAATTTTGAACAGATTAACTTTGTCGCCGGCGTTGATGTCGGATTTGAAGATGATGGCAAGGTTACCCGCGCAGCGATCGCCGTACTGGAATACCCTTCCCTGAAATTACATGAAGTCTCCGTGGGGAGATGTAAAACATCTTTCCCGTATGTTCCGGGCCTGCTTTCCTTTCGGGAACTGCCGGCTGTGCTCAAAGCAATGGAAAAATTAAGGCGTTTACCGGATTTGTTATTGTGCGACGGGCAAGGTTATGCCCATCCGCGCCGGTTTGGTATCGCCTGTCACCTTGGCCTTTTGACCGATCTGCCTGCTGTTGGTGTGGGCAAGACGCGTTTGCTGGGAACACATGATATTGTGGCAAATGAACGCGGCGCCTGGCAGCCACTTATGGATGGAGAAGAAATGATTGGGGCAGTATTACGCACAAGAATCTCTGTAAAACCGATCTATATCTCAACAGGGCACCGGATCAGCGTACAGTCGGCGATAAACCATGTTATGCAATGTACCACTCGCTTCAGATTGCCTGAAACGACACGTCAGGCGCATAAATTTGCCTCTGTTGCACAGGATATCAATACAGTTTGCTATGATTTATGATGAAAAATGATCAAATCATGAAATTACCACCCTTACTATTCAGTTTAATCATGAGTTTATTCGCTTTACATGTGGCCGCTGATGAAAATTTCAGTGAAAAACGGCGCGTTATGATCGAGGAAATTAATGATACTGTACGTTTGACCAGTGATTATATCGGTAAAACAACACTGGATGAGCGTGTGATGGCGGTAATGGCAAAAGTGCCGCGGCATGAATTTGTTCCGGATAAGGTCAAATCATATGCCTATGCCAACCGCCCGTTACCTATAGGTGAAGGCCAGACCATCTCACAACCCTACATCGTTGCCCTGATGACTGATCTTGCCGGGATCGATCAGGATTCAATTGTGCTTGAAGTGGGTACCGGTTCAGGTTATCAGGCGGCCGTCCTGGCTGAACTGGTAAGGCATGTTTATACCATCGAAATTATTGAGGAATTGGGTCAACAGGCCGAACGGGATCTGCAACGATTGGGTTATACCAATGTCACGGTGAAGATCGGGGATGGTTATCATGGCTGGGCGGAACATGCGCCGTTTGATGCAATACTGGTTACTGCTGCGCCAGAGGAAATCCCCGAACCGTTAATCCAGCAATTAAAACCGGGTGGAAAACTGGTCATTCCCCTGGGAAGTCAGATTGGCTTTCAGTCTTTGATTGTGGTTGAAAAAGACAGTGCAGGAAAGATTCGACGTCGGGATGTTTTACCGGTTGGATTTGTGCCCTTGACGGGCAATCATTAATAACGACTTTGAGGATTTAACTGATGCGTATATTTATTGTCCTTGTCCTGTTATTTGGATTCGCCTGTCAGGCCGGGGAGGAATCCGCCTATATCTTTGAGATGAGTGCAGAGAAGCCAATGGATGAAGTTTATCAAAATCTGTATAAATCACTCGAGGATTCCCGATTCTATGTCATTTTTGAGGCAAATATCGGTAAAAATCTTGCGACGAATGCAGAACGCTGGGGTGAGGATTACAACCGCAATAAATTCGAATCTGTCCGCAGCATGGTGATCTGTAATCCATTTTATGCGAATCAGATATTGAATCTTGATCCAAAGATGATCGCCGTATGTCCGATGACAGTAGCCTTGATACATAAACAGGGTAAAACCACGGTCCTGTTTGAACGGCTTACACCGATAGCAACCGGAAGCCCCGCGGAAGATGTATTATGGGAGGTCGAAAATACAATCATCAGCGTGATTGAAGGCGTGATGTGACTATCTCAGGAGTTATTATGAAATCAATCGATACTGGCCTGACGTACATGGATGTACTAATGTCACAGTTATAAGACACATTGTCCTTTTACCAAGGGACACTCTGTCGTCTAATTGTAATTGGGCAGCAAAAGGAAGCACATGACAGACGTCACTGATCTTAAGAGCTACCTAGCCCCCTTCGAAGGGAAAGAACAGGATGCGCTCAAGGACGCCATCGAGACTCGGAAACTTGAGGTCGATCTCTATTGGCGCCGGGCGTCGTATTTTTGGACGCTTTCGACAGTTGCGTTTACTGGTTTCTTTGCTTTGCAGAACTCCGACAAAGCACCTAAGGCATCTTTGGTAATAATTAGTTGCATTGGGTTCCTATTTTCACTCGCATGGCTTCTAGCCAGTCGCGGTGCAAAACATTGGCAGGCAAATTGGGAGGCTCAAGTGGAAATGCTCGAAGATCAAATCATCGGACCTCTCTTTAAGACCAGTATTAAGCCCGAGGGTTCTATCTGGAATCCATTTTCGTCCTATCCGTTTTCTGTAACTAAGATCAACCAGCTCCTAAGCTTCTTCCTCACAATCATTTGGGTAGTCCTAATCGTTCAGTCTTTCTATGGCGCCGGTTTAGGTTTCGAAGGGACATTTACGTATGCCGGTGCAGTACTCGTTTTTACCATCATTTTTGCAGTACTCATGTTTTGGTTGGGGCGGTCGTCTCTTAAAACAGAGCGCACTGTCAAGATGACGCGTCGAGCCTACAAGTGAGCAACATGCTGCCCAACAACGCCATCAAATCGGACAGCAAAAAGCGGCGCTCCTTCATGGCGCTACTTTTTGCTGCTGGTTATGGCGAACGTTATGTGCTCACAGATGCCTGATTCAGAAACAGTCATTGCAGAGTTCCTTGGAGAGTACGGACTTTCAGCAGAGCGATATTCAAAATCGGTGAGAAGGTCGGGGAGGACTCCTGACTATAAAGTACTGCGTGATGGACAACTTAAATTTTATTGCGAGGTTAAGAATTCCGAAAAGGATCAATGGTTGGATGACCTGCTCGACTTAGCAGAGCCTGGGGAAATTGTCGGTGGACTTAGGAACGATCCGGTGTTTAATCGTCTAACCAAACACATTCACAAGGCAAGAGGTCAGTTTGATGCCGTAAACCCGAGAGAAGAATTGCCAAATGTCCTTGCCTTTCATAATGAAGATAAACATGCAGGATTTTTAGATCTTCTTGCAGTAACTACCGGCAATTTCTTCGCCGATGACGGTAGCGTCCATCCGATCTACAAGAATTTTTCTGAAGGCCGCGTGAAAACTGACATTGAGAGAATTCATCTGTTCATTTGGTTGGATGAATACAATCCATTCCGATTCCTGTTCAATACAATAAACTCTCGATATCAGGAAGATTTATGCTCATTGTTTGAATATGACTCAAGCGACCTTAAATTGGTTCGCACATAACAAGGCGCCCCAGCTTGACGCGCTAAAGCGCGCGTCTGGACTTGGTCGTTAGGCGTCAGGATACGATGCGATTCCACCTATATTATCGAGGACCGTTGAAATCGAACGGTGGCGTCAAAGTGGCATTAAGGGGTCAGAGCCCTTTACGTAGACAGTCTGGCGTACGAGGATGGTAGATTCAATTTCCAAGTGCACCATGTGACTTATCAAAAAAAGACTTCACGAGGCGTCCGGTAGTTGAGGCACTTTCTTGGCCGATTATTGAGTTTCTTTACAATCACTGCAAGTGCCTGTGCGGTGACGTGTGAGAAGTCCGTCCCTTTTGGAAAATACTGTCTCAACAAGCCATTGGTATTTTCATTGGTGCCGCGTTGCCAGGCGGAATACGGATCGGCAAAGTACACTTTAAACCCTGTCTGCTGTTCAAGCCGTTTGAATTCGGCAAACTCTTTGCCATTATCCACCGTGAGTGTCTTTCGGTAGTGTTGCGGGATGCGATGAAACGCCTTACCCGTTTGGGTGGTCATCGTCTCAGCACGTTTATCCGCCAACTTGGCGGCCACGAGAAAGCGGCTCTTGCGCTCGACATGCGTTGCAATCCCGCCGGTGCCCTTCGCCCCTTCCAGCGTGTCCCCCTCCCAATCCCCAAACCGTTGGCGTCGATCTACAACTTGTGGACGTTGTGAAAGACTGACACGGTCAAGAATCAAACCACGGCCCGCCGCGTAGCGGCGCTGTTTCCGGCGTTTCTTATGCTGTCTACGCAGATGGGTAGATAACCGGCCTCCCTGTTGGGTATCGGCATAAATCCAGCGATAGATCCCTTCCGGACTGATGCGCAGGGCCGGCTTCCCTGGATAGCGGCGTTTCAAGTAGCCTGCGATCAATGCCGGCGACCAGTCTTCTTGCAGATAGCGCAGGACAGCGTGATACAGACGGCGAATCGATCGCTTATGGTAATGCCGGGCCTGATGGCGCCGTTGTAAGGCCAACTCATGGGCATAATCACTCCAATACGGGCCGATCAAGCGTCTGTTGCGTTTCAATTCCCGGCCAATACTCGTATGGTGCCGGTGTAAACGTCGGCCTATCTTCCTCAGGCTTACACCATACAATTTTAAATGATAGATGACATAGCGTTCTTCTGAAGTAATATGCGTATAGGACATTGCGTTCTCCTGTGGGTGTGGGTTGCTTAAGCTCAACCTCACACTACCAGCGAGTTTCGCAATGTCCTACTTTTGATTAATGGTGCACTTTGGAGTTGGATCTACCTATCAAAAAGAACATTAAGGGGTCAGAGCCCTTTACGCGATGCTTAATCCTCGTACGCCAGACTGTCTACGTAAAGGGCTCTGACCCCTTAATGTCAAGGACACACTCCGTGGATATGTCGAGGATGCTCCCGAAGCCGCGCCGTGAGCCGCTCGCTACGTGGCGCCTAACCCGCTGCTCAACACGGACGCGCGCGGACAAGCCGTGCGCGCCGGTTAGCGGCACGTTAGGCCACACAGAGCACATTCGACTCACTTCCACGAACGTACTGACTACCACAGGAGAACTCCATGTCCGACAAGCAGACCAAAACGCCCTCCGCTACCGAAAGGAAACGCTCAATGGCCGACCTCATCCTTACAACCTTTGATTGGGTTCCCGAAATACCACGGGGCTATGTGCGTGACATACGCGTACGGTGGGCGCTGGAAGAGGCTGGACTGCAGTACAGCGTCAAGAGCGTGCCGTTTCGCGCCCGGAACGCTGAGCATTTCGCGCACCAACCCTTCGGGCAAGTCCCGTGGTTGACCGATGGCGAAATATCGATCTTCGAGAGCGGCGCCATCCTGCTTCATCTTGGCGAGCGCAGTGGCGTGCTGCTGCCAACCGATCTACAGGGTCGCAGAGAGGTTCAAGAATGGCTTTTCGCTGCGCTGAACTCAGTTGAGATAGCAAGTCTACCCTGGTCCATCTTCAAGTTCTCCGGTGACACTGCCGAAACCCCGGGGCGCAAACACCTTGACGCGTTCCTCAGTGCCCGCCTCCAGCACATGGAGTCGGTTCTGGCAGAGCGCGAGTGGCTGTCCAAATCTTTCTCCATCGCCGACATAGCCATGGCGGACGTCTTGCGCTTGGTCCATAGATTCGGCGGTCTAGCGGAACATCCCTCCTGTCGTGACTATGTCGCCCGCGCCACGGCACGTCCAGCATTCATGAAGGCACATGCAGACCAGCTGGCGCACTTCGCCGCGGCCGACTGAGAGAATCTCGCCGATCCTTACCGCAGTCTGTGCGCAAGGATCGGGGTTAGGTCTTGCAATGATGCATGATTGTTCAAATACACAGATGATGATCGCTATGTGTTACTGGAAATAAATCAAGGAAAGTCTAAACTATGACCACTATGAATAATGCATATACCGCAATAATCAAACAAAATAAGGACTGGTGGATCGGCTGGATCGAAGAAGTTCCAGGCGTTAATTGCCAGGAACCATCTCGCGAGCAACTCTTGGAAAGCCTGCGGGAAACATTGCAGGAAGCCCTTGAGTTTAATACATGCAAGAATCAAAAAGGTCAGTGTCGATTGATCTAGGTGTCGATAATAATTTATTCGTTACTAATCACCCGCCGCTCCTGCACATCCTGTGCTCGCGGCATTCGTGCATCCTGCACTTCATCACTGATCATTTACTTAATCAATTCGGTAAGTTTTGCAATCCAGCCTGAGCCGTTTTCATCTTCGGCAAGCACCATATCCGTCAGGGTTCTGTAATCTGTTTTTCCGGTGCTGAGAACCGGCAGGTCTTCCGCAAGCACAACTTTTTTGGGGATATAAAGTTCCCCATAGTTGTTTTCCCGTGCATATTCCAGGATCTGTTTACGGGTCGCATTCTTGTAGTCAGTTACCAGAATGATTTTTTCGCCTTTTTTCTCATCCGGAAGATTGACAGCCGCATGATTGAAATCCGGCCAGGCACGCAGGGCTAATTCTTCCACGGCGGTCAGTGAAATCATTTCACCACCCACCTTGGCAAAACGCTTCGCACGGCCAAGAATGGTGATAAATCCTTCTTCATCAATGCCTGCGATGTCCCCGGTATCGTACCAGCCAGGGCCCCGATCTGTGATCGGTGGTTGTAATTCACCATCACCGCCGTGTAACAAATACCCCAGCATGATATTCGGGCCCTTTACCACAAGTCGTCCGCCATTTTCAATTCCATCCACCGGTGCAAGGTAACATTCCATTTCCAACATGGGCCGGCCGACAGTACCCAACTTGTTAAGCATTGGTGTATTTACCGAAATTACCGGGCTGGTTTCCGTTACCCCATAGCCCTGTAATATACGAATGCCAAATTTCTCCATCCAGACTTTCTGGGTATCATCGCGAAGTTTCTCGGCACCGGCGACAACAAATCGCAACGAATGAAAATCAAAGGGATGGGCACGGTACGCATACCCCTTGAAGAAGGTATTTGTGCCAAACAGGATAGTCGCCCCGAGTTCATAGACCAGCTCGGGAATAAGACGATAGTGCAGAGGGGTCGGATACAGGAATACCCTGCTGCCCCCGAATAGTGGCATCAGGCAACCTGCATTTAACCCAAAGGAATGAAATAAAGGCAGGCAGGAAAACACAATATCATGCGGCTGGAAATCAATGTGGCAATTGACCTGGGCATAGTTTGACAACACATTGCTGTGTGACAGGACCACGCCTTTGGGGATGCCTTCAGAGCCGGAAGTAAACAGGATTAGCGCCGGCGTGTCAGGATCAATCATGCCGGCAACACGATAGTAATGACTTTGTGCAAACATTCCCCGGACAATCCCGGCAAGCTTGTTGAACATTGAAATTCTACTGCGCAGATCTTCCAGATAGATGAGATTCAGTTTTTGCTCAAGAGCAGTTGCGAGCTTCTGTAATTTTGCATTTTCAATGAACCGGCGTGAGGTATACACGGTTTTTATCCGGCCAGTCTCACATGCAGAAAGCAGGATCTGTATGCCAACGGTATAGTTCAGCATGGCTGGTATACGGCCAAGATATTGCATCGCCAGGAAGGTAACGACAGTACCGATCACATTGGGCATCAAGATACCGATATGCTCGCCTTCCCTTGTATCCCTGCGGATTGCATTGCCAAGGATAATGGCCTTGGTAATGAGCTGCTTGTATGTGGCACGTTCTTTATTGATATCTTCAATAATGGCCAGATTTTTGCCATAACGATTAGCTGCATTCAGTAGTGCATCAAATATCGAGGTACGGTAGTTGAAAGAGAGGTATGTAAGCCTGAACATCAGGTCCTGAAGTTTCAATGCCGCTACTTTTCTCCTGGCGTGGCCCTGGATATCCT
>JACQHV010000206.1 GCA_016198885.1 Gammaproteobacteria bacterium | reverse complement strand
TTTTCCTGCTGGTCCTTGTAACTGGGCACCCTTTCCAGCCAGCCCAGTGGGGTACACATGGACAGTAATAAATGCAATTCCGCATGTTCAGGCACTTTGGACTGGATAAACAGCCTGGCGGCGCCGGGATTGATCCCGACTGCCAGCCAGTCAATGACCATTTCCCTTACATTTTCAGCAATACCCTGCGGGGTTTCGTACTCTGTAGTGAGTGCGTGCCAATCGGCAACGAAGAAAAAACACTCATATTCATTTTGCAGTTTGAGCCAGTTTTTCAGAACGCCATGATAGTGTCCGAGGTGGAGTTGCCCGGTTGGCCGCATTCCGGACAGGACCCTCCGGTTAGTACTACTACTCAAGCAATATCCCCCCCAGGATGAGCATCGAAAATAACGAAATATCCATAGGGAATAGGATTATACCTGAGATGAACTCAAGTCCCTATGGCCGTTAAAGCACCCTTGCCTGCCCTGACGATAACGGGTTTATCGTCAACCAGATCCACAACGGTAGTCAGTTCATGGCCGCCATTCCCGCCATCGATAATCAGATCAACCATTCCACCAAGTATTGCATTGATCTGTTCGGGATCAGTCTTCGGCAACCCTTCATCAGGAAGGATCATGCTGGTACTCAGGACGGGTTCGTTCATTTCCTTTAATAAGGCCAAGGTAACGACGTTATCCGGCACCCTGACGCCTATGGTCTTGCGCTTTGGATGCTGCAAACGCCTCGGTACATCCTTTGTGGCCTTGAGTAAAAAGGTATAAGGCCCCGGAGTCAACGACTTCATCAGGCGAAATGATGAATTGCCGACCTTGGCGTAGATTCCGATCTCGGACAAATCCTTGCATAAAAGCGTCATATTATGCCGTTCATCCAGATGGCGTATCCTTCGGATTCGTTCCAGTGCATCTTTATCCCCGATACGACATCCAAGCGCATAACAGGAATCCGTGGGATAGATCACCACACCGCCGTTATTCAGGATTATGGCTGCCTGCCTGATAAGACGCTTCTGTGGATTATCAGGATGAATGCGGAAATACTGGGCCATATAGAGTGAATAATTCTTTTTCGTTATGATCGCAAAAAGATGACACAATTATACTAATGAAATTTCTAATTGACTTCTTCCCGGTACTGGCCTTCTTCATCGCCTATTACATCCCTGATGATCGATCCCAGGCAATTTATATTGCCACAGCTACAGCGATCATTGCTGCCATTTTACAGGTCACCGTATATTGGTTGATACACCACCGGTTTGAAAAAATGCATATCATCACGCTGGTGATTATCCTGATACTTGGCGGTGCAACTTTACTCACCCAGAACAAACAGTTTTTCATGTGGAAACCCACGGCCGTGAACTGGCTGTTTGCGGCTATCTTTTTAGGCAGCGAGTTCATCGGCAGGAAACCCCTGGTGCAACGCATGATGGACCATGCCATCAGTGTACCGGAATCGGTATGGCTGAATCTGAACAGGAGCTGGGTGATCTTTTTTATCATAATGGGGTCGGCAAACCTCTATGTGGCATACAACTTCGCCGAACATATCTGGGTCAATTTCAAATTATTCGGGATACTGGGCCTTACATTATTATTCGCCATCGGTCAGGCCATTTACATGTCACGTTTTATAACAGAAATCGGGGAAGGCAAGGAGTAAGTCAATGTACTATGCCATCATCAGCCAGGATGTTGAAAACAGCCTGGAAAAACGCATGAGCGTTCGCTCTGATCATATTGCAAGGCTTAAGGCATTACAGGATGAGGGACGGTTATTGATCGCCGGACCTCATCCGAAGATTGACAGTGTCGATCCGGGGCCTGCCGGGTTTACCGGCAGTCTGATCGTAGCTGAGTTTGAGACAATGCAGGATGCACAGAACTGGGCCGATGCCGATCCGTATATCGCAGCCGGTGTATATGCGAAAGTTATCGTCAAACCCTTCAAGAAGGTCTTTCCAGGTTGATATGGCCGGACCTGATAGAGTGACCATGATCAAAGAACGCCTGGAGAAGGCCCTGTCAACCACGCGGATAGCTGTCGTTGATGAATCGCATCTGCATGCCGGTCACGCGGGGACGAAGAGCGGCGGCGGGCATTTCAGTGTAACCATTGTTTCCGATAAATTTACCGGGCAGTCCATGATACAGCGCCACCGAATGGTATATCTGGCCGTGGATGATCTCATGCGCACCGAAATTCATGCCTTGAGTATCAAGGCGCTGACACCGGAGGAAGTCTGATTAACGGCCATACATTCAAACCCTTTTTGAAATGGCCGGGCGGTAAATACCGGCTGGTGACTCGTATCTGCAAACAACTGGATCATGGTAAACGTCTGGTGGAACCGTTTGCCGGCTCAGCTGCCGTATTCCTTAATACAAATTACAATCGTTATCTGCTCGCAGACAGCAATCCTGATCTGATTAATTTATACCGGCAATTGCAAACTGAAGGTGATTCCTTCATAGAATTCTGCCGGGACTTTTTTTCAGCAAAGAAGAACAATGAAAAATCCTTTTATGAATACCGCTCTGACTTTAATCACACAGACGATATAAGGTTGAAATCAGCACTGTTTGTATATCTCAATCGTCATTGCTATAACGGCCTGTGCCGCTATAACGCAAAAGGAGAATTCAATACACCGTTTGGACGCCATCATCGTCCTTACTTTCCGGGAAAGGAAATGCAGCATTTTTTTTACTCTGCCAGCAAGGCAGAATTCATTCACGCACGATTTTCAGATACCATGCGCCGCGTACAGGAAGGTGATGTGGTCTATTGCGATCCGCCTTATACCCCGCTGAGCGAAACAGCCTACTTCACTGATTATTTTTCCGGTGGTTTTAACTGGGACGACCAGATTGAACTGGCAGAGTGGGCCGGTAAATTGGTGCGACGGGGAATACAGGTTGTCATATCCAACCATAACACGAAGTCCACCAGAGACCTCTATCAGGGTGCAGGGGCACGAATGAAAAAGTTCAAGGTACGCCGCACGATTAGTTGTGATGCAGAAAATCGTGAAATGGTAAGCGAATTACTTGCAGTATTTCAGCCGGTATAGAGAATCATCATAACAATGAACACAACCATAGAGCTTGCAAAAAAACTCATCAGCTGTGCTTCGGTAACACCCGATGACGCCGGTTGTCAGCAAATCATTGCCGAACAACTGGAACAAATCGGCTTTAAGGCGGAACACCTGCGCTTTGGTGATGTTGATAACCTCTGGATCACCTATGGCAATGGCGCGCCTTATCTGGTTTACGTGGGTCATACCGATGTCGTGCCTGCCGGACCACTGGATGAATGGTCAACTGATCCCTTCAAGCCCGATATCAGGGATGGGTATTTATACGGCCGCGGCGCGGCAGATATGAAAAGCAGTATCGCCTGCATGGTGACTGCCATGGAACGGTTTGTTACTACAAATCCCGATCATACCGGGACGATTGCACTACTCATTACCAGTGACGAAGAAGGTGTGGCGATTAACGGGACATGCAAGGTGATGGAATATCTGCAAGCAAAAAAAATAAAAATCGACTGGTGCCTGGTTGGTGAACCTTCGAGCAGGAAAAAAATTGGTGATGTAATCAAAAACGGCCGGCGCGGTTCGCTGACAGGTAATCTTAAGGTTCACGGGGTTCAGGGACATGTCGCCTATCCGGAGAAAGCAAGCAACCCTATTCACAACGTTACACCGGCACTTGCAGAGCTTTGCAAGACAGTCTGGGACAAAGGTAATGAATTTTACCCGCCGACCACGTTCCAGATTTCCAATGTGCATGCAGGCACGGGTGCAGATAATGTCATTCCCGGACATATTGATATCCTGTTCAATTTCAGGTATTGCACAGAAGTTACCTATGAAGAATTAAAAAAACGGGTTGAAAAAGTATTGAAGAAACACAAGCTCGATTACGACGTTGACTGGCATGCCTCAGGTGGTCCCTTCCTCACGCCCGGGGGCAAATTGCTTGCGGCCGTCAAGGATTCAGTCAAGGAAATCACAGGTCTCAATCCCGAACTATCCACCGGCGGTGGGACCTCTGATGGCCGTTTCATCGCGCCGACCGGTGCAGAAGTGATCGAACTCGGCCCGGTAAATTCCACGATTCACAAAATCGATGAGTGTGTAAAGGTGGATGATCTGGATACACTGTCAGTGATCTATGAAAAGATATTAAAAAAACTGATGATTTGAGTTTTTGCCAGTCAAACGTGTTGGAGTGAAGGATAATAGTGCCTGAAGGATAATAGTGCCGGAGTGATTTAATTTTAACTGATTTCCCGTTGCTGTAGACTGCCTTACTCGGTAATTCATTTCTTTAACGTCCCTTCCAGTAACCGGGTTTACGTTTATGGTGTGCTATCGCCACTACTTCAATTACATTACCTTTAACCCGGTATATCAAACTGAATGGAGATCGTGGAAATAATTATCGTCGTGCCGTTTCAGTAATTCTAGGCCATCGCTCTGGTGAGCGTAGTTATTATGTCAATGACATGCAAAAGTTCATTTGTGAAACCCCTTGCTGCAACAGGACTTCGTTGCATATACCAAAGTTGGGCGGTTTCTGCTTCGTTTACGGCTTTGGGATGAAACCTAAGACTGTTGGGCATCCAGATTGCTAAGGAGTTGCGACATTACATTCTCCCAAGGGATGCCGGGTACTTTGCCGGAATCGAGTTCCTCAAGACGGCGCTCTATTCCAACGACCCAGGCCGCTTCAACTCCTTCTTCTACCTCCATGTCCAGGCTCTCAATGAGCAAGCAGGCAAGTTCTGCCCTTTCCTTCTCATCAAGATGCAGTGCTTCGTTAAATAGTTGTTTACTCGGCAAACTCATTTTATAACCATATCATTGATTGAAGGCCTGTTCACTGTTCAGTAATCGATAGTACATAGTGTCGGCCGCTCCTCGGCAATGTTCGATTATCTGTTCCAGACATAATCTACCTCATGCGTTCCTGTATCGGCAGATTTTCAGGACGCCTACATGGACGTAGGTGTTAGACAACATTGGAAACGAGTTGTCGAGCAAAAATCTGCCATGCACGTCAGGCCGGAGTCATTTACCTGCACTTCAAAAGGCCGGGTGCCAGCCGGCATCGGCCCACAGTTCACCGCTTACCGCTGAATTCGAGATCATGAAACAAATGGCATCGGCAATTTCATCGGTGGTAATAAGACGGCGCAACAGCGTCTGCGGCAAAATGGCCTTGTTAATGTAATCTTCACCAAGCGCGCGCACCATCGGCGTATCAGTGAAACCCGGATGAATAAGCCCGCAGCGCACCCCATGGTACATCGCCTCGAGCATCAGTGTCGCTGCGGCGCCTTCGAGACCGGCCTTGGTTGCAGCATATGAGATCTGCCCCTTGTTGCCTTGCGAAGAGATAGAGCCGATGAAGATAACCGTGCCTTGCAATCCTTCCGCCGGTTCCCAGCGTTTAAGCCCGCGTTGTGCGCGATCCTCGGCGATACGCGCCACCATTTCAATGCCCCAGTACACCGGTGCCACCAGATTCACTTCGAGCACCGTCCGGAAATCCTGTAGCGGGTAGATCGTCGCCTTGCCGGTGGC
>JACQHV010000231.1 GCA_016198885.1 Gammaproteobacteria bacterium | reverse complement strand
CACCCACATCCTGCCCGAGGCGCAGACTGTATGTGATCGGGTTCTGATTATCCATGAGGGGCAACTGGTGCTGGATGAACATGTGGACAGATTACCCAAGGACAAACATAAACATTTCCTCAGAGTCGCCTTTAAACGATCACCCTCGCCTGAAACGATTAAAGCCATTCCCGGCATGGACAACGTTGAACAGATTGATGATCAACGCTTCCGGATTGGTATAAATCCGGATTCACAGGCGCTGGATTTACTGACACAACAGTCTGCAAATTCATGCTGGGGTTTGTATGAAATGATCCCTGATACCGATTCGCTGGAAGAAACGTTTGTACGGTTGACAAGGGGTGAGCGGCAGAACACCCTGCAAAAGAAAATTGAAGTCAATCAATGAACAGCATCCTGCCCATTGCCTTGCATGAATTGCGCAGATTGTTTAAGTCGCCTCTGGCGTGGATTATTCTGGCGGTGGTGCAATTTCTGCTGGCGATATTTTTTCTCATGTTACTGAACCAGTTCATGAATCCCGTCCCATGGTTTGCGGGACACGGTCTGACCGAGATTGTGGTTGCGGGCCACTTTCAGATTGCCGGTATTGTGCTGCTGCTGATCACGCCCTTTGTCACAATGCGCCTGTTCAGTGAAGAACGCCGCACCGGTACAATAGCACTGTTGTTTTCCTCGCCGATAACCATCACGGAACTGGTGCTGGGGAAATATCTCGGCATCATTTGCTTTCTGTTAATCATGCTGCTCTTTATTGCGCTGATGCCGATCTCATTATTGCTCGGTACTCAACTTGATCTCGGACAATTGGGCGCGGGTCTGCTTGGCCTGGTATTGTTGATGTCAAGTTTCGCTGCCATCGGTCTGTTTATTTCGACATTGACCAGCCAGACGCCGGCCGCTGCAATTATGACCTTTGGTGTTTTATTCATGCTGTGGATTCTGAATCTGGCAGGCAGTACCGGTTCCGAAGTATTCAGGGCAATCTTTACCTATCTTTCCCTGCTCAATCACTACAATAATTTGATCGAGGGAATGTTTAATTCAATTGATGTGATCTATTACCTGATCATCAGCATCACATTTATCATCCTCAGCATCTGGCGCCTGGATGGCGAGCGCCTGCACCCATGATAGCTGCCGCTGGTTAATATGAAGATAACAGCAAAGACACGTTTACAATCACGGATCAACAGCACCATTATGGTGATTTTGATTATTTTTCTGTCAGGCCTTTTGGGCTGGTTAAGTACACGTTACCCATGGGAACTCGACTGGACCCACAACGGCCGTCATACCTTGTCTGAGGCGAGTCAGGAGGTGCTTTCAAGAATGACCGGGTCGATCGAGATCACCGCCTATGCACGTGATGAAGTTAATCTGCGCGAAGTCATCAAAAAAATTGTGGCGCGTTATCAACGTGTAAAACCGGACATCACATTGCGTTTTGTCAACCCCGATGCCGTCCCGGATGAGGTGCGCAATCTTGGTGTCAATATTAACGGTGAAATGATCATCCACTATCAGGAACGCAGTGAACACGTACAATCCGGTAACGAAGAGGATTTTACCAATACCCTGCAGCGTCTTGCGCGTGGTTCACAGCGCTGGATCGCCTTTATTGAAGGTCATGGGGAACGGCACCCGCTGGGACAGACCAATCATGATCTGAGCCAGTGGGTGCAACAACTCAGAAATCGTGGCTTTAAAATACAGCCATTGAACCTCGCGGATATCCAGACCATCCCGGATAACACTCAGATATTGGTCATCGCCAGTCCGCAGGTTGATTTATTACCCGGCGAGACCACTCTGATTACCAACTACCTGGAACGCGGCGGGAATCTGCTCTGGCTCGCCGATCTCGGGGAACTGCACGGACTGAATAACCTTGCAGAACAACTGCATATCAACTTCAGGCCCGGTGTGATCATCGATTTTGCCGGCAAGCTGCTGGGGATTGATGATCCGACCGTCGTCTTGATGACCTCCAGTATGTATCCACCCCATCCGGCCATGTCTGAATTTTCCTATACCACATTGTTTCCAACTGCAACCGCCGTCAACATGGAAGAAAATGATACCTGGCAAAGCAAACCATTATTGAGCAGCGGCGATCATACCTGGGTTGAGACTGGTCCCCTGGAGGGCGAGGTCGGTTATGACGAGGGCGATGATCAGATCGGGCCGCTGGATTTCGGTATCAGTCTGGAACGGGAACTGGAACTTCCGGAAGGGGAAAATCTTGCCCGCAAGGTGCAACGTATCGTTGTGATTACGGACGGTGATTTTGTGTCCAATACTTATGTGGACAATAGCGGCAATCTGGAGCTCGGTATTCGTCTTATGAACTGGTTGAGTGGTGACGATGACTTTATTTCCATCCCGGCAAAAATCGCTACCGATACACAGCTTGAACTTTCTCCACTTACTGCGGGCATTATCGGATTGGGCTTTATCCTGGTGTTGCCTGTGGTGCTGCTCGGCACCGGTATGACCATCTGGTGGCGTAGAAGAAATCAATAGGCCGTGCATTCACGTCTGCGACTCAACCTTATTTTATTTCTCGTTGCTGTCACACTGACTGTATTTCTGATCAGTACGGGAAAAGATAATGAGGTAGTGCCTGATGTAACTTTGACTACTGTCGAACCCGCCAGTGTTACCAGTATAAAAATCATCCGCAGTAAAAATAATGAGATTGTATTCAACCGGAGGGAAGGGCAGTGGATGATGCAAGTACCTTATAATCTGCCTGCGAATAAATTCCGTATTGATACCATGTTGAAAATGCTTGCGGCCCACAGTTATACGCAATTTGACGCAAATGATGTTGAGCTCGCACGATTTTTGTTAGAGACACCGGAAATTTCCATCCAGTTCAATAATGCCCGGATCGATTTTGGCGACACCAGCCCATTGGGTGAACAGCGATATGTATTATTCGACAATACCGTGCATCTGATCAATGACAGTCTTTATGAGCAATTGCAGTCTCCTGCCACCTTTTTTGTCAGTCCCGGATTATTACCACCTGATGCGGATATAATCTCAATACAACTGCCGGAACACCAACTGCGCAAAACGGCGGATAAATGGACAATTGAACCTGCGGGAAATATCAGTGCGGACAAGATTATTGAATTGGTCAGCGCCTGGAAATCGGTTGAGGCAATTACGGTGCGTGCATTCGAAGCAAAAGAAATTTCCGGCACTATCAGGGTTGAACTGGCGCAAGGTGAACCCATCGAATTTGCCATGGTGTCCGCACCTCCGCAACTTGTCCTGGCAAGACCGGAACTTAATATTCAATATCACATCAGCAGTTACGATGCCGAACAATTACTGCTGGTGACTGGAGATACAGAATCAGCTGATAATAATTAAATGCCTTCTCTAATTACCAATCACTTGTTTAGTGGCTCGTTGCTAGTGGCTTGTCGCTTGTAACTTGTTTTCATGCCTGAACTGCCCGAAGT
>JACQHV010000230.1 GCA_016198885.1 Gammaproteobacteria bacterium | reverse complement strand
GCCGTAATCACCAATCACTTGACGTTGAACGTTTAGTTCGCGCCAGTCGCTGCGGTCGCCGGCATATTAGTGCGCAGCTTCAGACGCCATTCCTCTATTTTTTTATCATCTATACCAGCAGGATACGTGGTTCTTGCCTGATCATAAATGGACTTTCTCAACTGATTTCTGATTTGGGTATTCAATAGTTTTTTAATCTGGTCATGGACTTGACTCAATGCCACATCCTGCTTTGGCACAATCGTCCCGCGCTTGAAGATATGTATGCCGTTATCCGTTATCACTGGTTTGCTGATCGTCCCTTCGGCAAGGGCCATCAGGGGACCCTGTACTTCCGGCCTGAGATCAGAAACTTTTACCAGTCCCATATAACCGCCGTTGACCCGGCTGTTTTCGTGGCCGGAATATTGCTGGGTGGCCTTGCCAAACTCAATTTTGCCTTTTTGCAGATCAATCGAGATCGATTCGGCCTGTTTTTTCAATAATTCAACTGCCTTGGTATCCATGTCTTCTTTTATAGGTAAAAAAATTTGCCAGACATGGACGCGTTCTTCCAGCACGAATTTATCTTTATTCTGATCGTAGTAATCCTTGATCTGTTGTTCAGCCGGAAAATCAGCAGGCACTTTGGAAGCAATCAATTGATTCAGATAGATCTCGCGCAAGACATTCTCAGCGCCCCGCCGCGCAAGAAAGAGAGTTTTTTCATTCTGGTCAATCTTGTTGACAAAAGCTGCAGATAAAACTGATTTATTGTCGGCCTCATTCCGGACGAATTTTCGAAACGCTTCTTCATCTGCCAGAATTGGAGTCCTCTGTTTCTCATCAACAAGCGCAATAATCTTTTGCAGTTCTTCATATTCCAGCCGGGTAGATATATTTTCGTTTACCTCTTTTGCAACTGTTTGAGTTTTTTTGGCGGGATCTGCGCCTTTATTTTCAGGTGAGGGGACTTTTTCGATGGTTGCCTCATCCAGTCCCAACAATTCCCGGATGGATAAAGCGTTGGTAATTTCAGAGTAAATAAACAACGCACCTATCGTAACAACAGTAAATAGAAATAATCTCGGAACAGAGGATAAAGTCATAATGTTTTGTCCTGGATATTATCTGTATAAAAGCTTCACAATGTTTATAAACTCAGACCATCTATTTCATATGCGGCAAAAAACCGGCCAATCCTGCATAGCTGTATTTTCTCTGGCAACTGATACATCCAGATTAGTATTTTTCCCTTTAAGAATAATGGGGTATGATAATGACTGTATGCAAAATAGAAGCTATGATTTAACTTTAGCATACCCAAATTGGGCGGCATTGTCAGGAATTACTGGCCGGGCAGGTAAAAAGCCCCGATAAACACCTGAATTTTACATAATAACTAATTTTACTTTTCAGTAATAATATTAAAATAATGCTAAATTTTGTGAAGTCAGACACACCTTAAAATATACATATCATCAACATAATCTAGCCGGATAAATGGCACCGAAAACGACGAATCTCGCTATTGTGTTTGCCGATATCAGCGGCAGCACAAAGTTGTATGAAGCACTGGGTGATGCGGTTGCCAGGGCAAAGTGCGCAGAGACAATTGCAGCGATAATTAATGTCGTAAAACAGCATAATGGCACTGTAATCAAGACCATCGGCGATGAGGTCATGTCCACTTTCCTTTCTGCAGAAGAAGCTGCCAATGCCTGCTGCGCGATGCATGAGGCGATGGCTGAGGTCAATGAAAATATAGAAGACGGCACTGTTATTGCCATTCGTATCGGTATGCATTTCGGACCTGCAATCATGGAAGGGGGCGATGTCTTCGGCGATGCAGTCAATCTGGCGGCGCGTATGGCGGCACAGTCCAAGGCCAATCAAATCATCACCACACTCAGTACCATAGAAAA
This sequence comes from Gammaproteobacteria bacterium, assembly GCA_016198885.1. Lineage (GTDB taxonomy): Bacteria > Pseudomonadota > Gammaproteobacteria > Eutrophobiales > Eutrophobiaceae > JAENIZ01. The sequence continues at coordinate 1,165 of JACQHV010000230.1, read as the reverse complement.
ATTAACCCCTGTGCTCAGGGCCGGCACGCGTTTTATCGACCACGCGCCTATCAAGGGCAAGCAGGAGGTAATAGATATCTACGAGATTATCTGGCAGGAAGAAGATATGACACGCATGGCAACCGGCATGCTGGCCGGAAAACCAACCCCGGAAGTCAAGCTCCGACTGCGTTATAACGATCAGGATGTTCAAATCAGCAAGAAGCGATCAAGCGTAGTCCTCGGCAGAAGCAAGGATTGTGATCTGCCTATCAATGAAAAATTGGCATCACGTCAGCATGTGCGCATCGAACTTCGCCGCGACAAATTCTTTATTATTGATCAGAGCACCAACGGTACCCATGTTCGCATTGATAATGGAGAAGATGCCTTCCTGCGCAGAGAAGAAATGCCATTAAACGGCAACGGCCAAATCAGCTTGGGGAAATCGTTTAATGAAAATCCGACAGAAGTCGTCAGATTCACACATGAAACATCCTGATGATGAACTACAGCAAAACTTTTCTGTTTGATTTTTCCAACCGGCTTTTGCCACATGTAATACATTGTGAACCTGATTTTCAAACATAAGGTAATTCCTTGTGGATGCACTCAAACCAAAAAATGCCGCAAACGCCCTGTCATGGACATCCTTTGGCATCAGTAACGTCGGCAAAGTCCGTAAACATAATGAAGACTCATTGCTGGTACGGCCGGAAATTGGTCTCTGGGTTGTGGCAGACGGTATGGGAGGACATGCAGCCGGCGACGTAGCAAGCCAGATGATTGTATCCACCCTGAAGAAAGTACATGAAGGCGTTACACTCAACCGCTACATCGATGACATCGAAGACCGTTTGATGGAGGTAAATAAACGTCTGATAAAAAAGGCGCAGGAGTCCGATAATAGATCTACGATTGGCAGTACGGTCGTATCCATGGTGGCGTATGGCCGTTATTGCGTCTATATTTGGGCTGGAGACAGCCGGCTTTACCGTCTCAGAAATAAAGAATTACGGCAAATGACGACTGATCATTCACAGGTTGAGCTTTATGTTGAAAAAGGTTTGATTACGCGTGAAGAAGCGTCAGTACATCCCCATCTGAACATGATAACCCGTGCAGTCGGCGCCACCGATGACCTGTTTCTGGATATGGATATACAGGAGATGGAGCGTGATGATCG
>JACQHV010000207.1 GCA_016198885.1 Gammaproteobacteria bacterium | reverse complement strand
TGGAGGATTTTATGGCGAGTATTGCCAATAGACGATCTGTTATGGTGCTCTATTCTGATCCGGTTACACCGATCAGTCACTGTGTTCGTATTGTACTGGCAGAGAAAGACATAAACGTCGAAATCAATTATGTGGAAGGTGATAATAAACCGGAAGAATTGATTGAATTAAATCCATATAATTCTGTATTAACATTAATTGATCGTGAGCTGGTTTTGTATAACGCCCAGATTATAATGGAATATCTGGATGAACGTTTCCCCCATCCACCATTAATGCCGGTTGATCCGGTTTCAAGGGCGATTAATCGTCAATTTCGCTATCGCGTTATGCGGGACCTGTATAAACTGGTTGATGATCTTGATAGTGATAACGATATTGCCTCAGCAAATGCGCGGAAAATCATGCGTGATAATCTCACAACAATTGTCCCGGTCTTTGAACAAAAGCCGTATTTTATGTCGGATGAATATTCATTGATTGATTGTTGTATGGCACCGTTATTATGGAGGATAAATACCTATGGAATAAAGATGCCATCTTCAGCAAAATCATTGATTAAATATGGTGAACGTTTGTTTGAAAGAGAGGCATTTCAGACAAGCATGTCAGATACAGAAAGGGAAATGAATATTTAAAATTTAACAGATTATTATTGAATATCAGATATTATCCATGTTGTATATTTGCTAATGACATCCAATCGCCCCTATCTTCTTCGTGCCCTATATGACTGGATTCTTGCTAATAATATGACACCCTATCTTCTGGTGGATGCCACTGTAAAAGGTGTAAATGTTCCAACCCGGTATGTTAAAGGAGGCAAGATTGTCCTGAATGTAGTTCCATCTGCAGCTCATAATCTTGAGCTTGGCAATGAAAAAGTATCATTTAATGCCCGTTTTAATGGCAAGCAATATCAAATCATTTTCCCGGTGAAAGCCGTAACTGCAATTTATGCCAGGGAAAATGGCAAGGGGCTGATTTTCCCGGATGATGATCACGATTCTGAATCTCATCAAAAAACTGAACCAAATCCTAAACAGCATTTGAAAGTTATCAAATAAAAATTCATTGTTGATCCATGTTAATACAGGATCAGTTATATGATCGAAATCCTGAAGGCGGATATCACAACATTAAAAGTCGATGCTATAGTAAATGCCGCAAATAACTCCTTACTGGGTGGTGGTGGAGTTGACGGTGCCGTACATCGCGCCGCAGGTCCGGAGTTACTGGAGTTTAACCGCAAACTGGGAGGATGTGCGACGGGGCAGGCGAAACTGTCACCCGGTTTCAGGCTTGCAGCCAAATGGATAATCCATACTGTGGGTCCCATATGGCATGGTGGCGGGGAGGGAGAAGCAGAACTATTGGAAAAATGCTACCGCAATTCGTTTCTTCTTGCACTGTCGCAAGATATAAAAAGTATTGCTTTCCCTGCAATCAGTACAGGTATATACGGATATCCAAGGGGTTCAGCAGCGACAATTGCGCTGGTTGTTATGCGGCAATATGAATTGCAGTTCAACCGTATCGTTGCATGCTGTTTCAATGCGGAAGATTTGGATATCTATTACAGAGAACTGGATAAACTCCGGCAATAAACTAGTCAGGGTATTGAAATAGCTTCACCACTTTCTGAACACCACCGGTTTGGCGTGTAGCTTCTGTTGCACGATCAGCCTCTGCGCGGGTAAGCAATCCCATCAAATAAACTACACCCTTTTCAGTCACGACCTTGACGCGTGTGCCGTCAAAGTTGTCAAGTGTTAACAGCTTGGTTTTCACCTTGGATGTTATAAGACTGTCGCTGCTGCGGCTGACGAATGCACTTGGCGCGGCAACGGTAATCTCATTATATACCTGTGTCACCTTGGGTATATCCCTGACAATATTGATAATACGCTCTCTGAGTTCCTCGGCGGGTGCTTCACCTGTGACAAGTACAACCAGATTGTAACTTGTTACATTAATGTGTGCGTTATCATTAATTTCCTTATCTTTAAAGAATGCCTGGCTTGCTTTGAACTCAATGGCCTGGTCTTCAATAATGGTTCCGGTTGTCCGCTGATCATGTGCAACAGCAACGCCTGTAGCCCCACCTGTGACAACAGCTGCTGCACATCCGTGTAAGAATAAAATGATTAAAAAGTAAAAATATAATCTATATATAATCATAAATATTTTCCTTACTATTCCTGTCCAAGTAATTGGCGATCTACAAGATCGCATAAAGAATGAATGATCATTAAATGTACTTCCTGAATGCGTGCAGTGGACCAACCGGGCACACGAATTTCAATATCATTCTCTTGCATAAGATCAGCAACCTGTCCACCGTCGCGACCGGTCAATGCAATGATTAACATGGACCGGTCATGCGCAGCATCAATGGCGTGAATTATATTATGTGATTCACCGCTTGTGCTGAAGGCCAGTAATATATCTCCTGGTTGACCGAGAGCCCGTATCTGTTTGGAAAAAATATCCGCATATTGATAATCGTTGGCAATGGAAGTCAGAGTAGATGTATCTGTGGTCAGGGCAATTGCAGGCAGGCCGGGACGTTCCATTTCGAACCGGTTCAGCATCTCGGAAGAAAAATGTTGTGCATCGGCCGCTGAGCCGCCATTGCCACAACTAAGTATTTTATGTTCCTGAAGCAGGCAATCGGCCATTGTTGCAGCAGCTTTTGCTATCAAGGGTGCAAGAGGCTCTACCGCTTCAGTTTTAAGCTGTATGCTTTCGTTAAAATTATCTCTGACTCGTTGTACAGGATCCATGATTTTAAATTGACAGGTAATATGACATTATAGTTATTATGCCTGAAAAGCGTTTTTTATCCATCCTACCCTGGGTTTGTCAGTTGGTCCCGATATTATAACAACATCAAATCTACACGCTTGTTTAAATGCCAGACGATTAGATTGCAAGTAATACTGGCTGGTATTGATAATTCGCGCACATTTCTGTTGATCTATTGACTCAAGTGCACTCACGAAATGATCGTTTGCCCGATATCTGACTTCTACAAATGCAATAACTTTTTTGTCCTCCATTATTATATCGATTTCACCGCCCGGACCCTGGAAGTTTCGTTCAAGTGGCTTTAACCCCTGTTTTGTGAGGTAATCAAAAGCTATGTTTTCAGCCCATTGGCCGCGCGTATAGGTATTGTGCACAATCTCTGACACTCTTTAGTGTATGATCCCGGTATCAAGCAATTGTGGAGTACCATTTACAAATTTTGTCCAGGTTAATTGCCGCTGTATATGTCCGTCTTTTGTGGTCTTCAAGAGACCTGTTTCACCTTCGTACTGTTCATTTTGCATGAAAAGTCTCCCAAGATGCGGAATGATTCGGTAAGCATCTATCCCAAATGCATAAAGGCGCCTGAAAGCAGATTCATCCTGTTCCAAATTATTATTTAATGTCTGCTGCAATGGCGAATATAAATGCCCAGGATCGACCACCCACGGCATGTCGGCGAATATTACCTCATTGATGTCGTTATCTGCTTCCGGGTCAGGAATACCTGTATAAACGCTGGATATTGAATAAGTATCAATATCATCAGCACGATAATAGCGCAGTTGTGGAAGCAATTGCCTTGCTATAACCGGTGTGGCCGCAATAAAGATGAAATCAGCATCCTGACGTCTGCGAGGCTCAGAAAATATTTTTCTACCCATGACTGCAGTGAGTCTGTCCGCCCGTTGTTCACTTTTGTCGATATTGAGTAATAACTTGACAGGAATGGAGTAATCCTGTGTGTCTGTTCCAATTCTGGCATGTTCAAGAATTTTTCCACCTAGTTTCTCCCAGTGAGAATTAAAGGCATTGTATATACGTTCACCCCACGTTGTATCAGGTGTGATAATCAGGGCATGGATATGACCGTCAAACAAGGCACGTTCTGCCACCTGATACGCTTCGTCTTCAGGCAAAAGACTAAACTGGAAAATTACAGGCAGAACAGACGTCGGGTTTGTCTTTGTTATTTCTTCCGTAATAGTTTCATATCGATTCAGGGCCAGAGTTCTGACAGGGAGGTTGCCGTTGCCGATAAGTTCTGCAACAGCCTCTTTTTCCAGGGGGCCAACAATAAAGTCTGCCCCCTCATCTACAGCCGTTTGATAGGCGACCAGAATATTCTGTTTATCAGTGTCATAGATTTTTATAACAGGTTTATCTGTGGATGTTTCATACCATGCCGCGAGAAATCCTTCGCGTATGGCAGATGATATTTCGCGGTATTGCTCACCAAATGGCAATAACAAAGCGATATGGTGGGGCTGAACATTGATTTGTTCAACTAATGTGAATATTCCAGGAATAATATATTCCTGAGCCGCATGCCCTGGATAACGCTGAATCCATGCATCTATAGCAGATTCCAGGTTTACCCTGTTGTGAAGCATCGTTTTGGTGAGTATCGCAAGTTCCAGCCAACCCATAGTATCACCGGAGGATACCATACGTTGTTGTTCGAGTTCCGGGACAGAGATCTGTGATAACAGGCGCCAGATTGATTGGTGGTTTTCGCGGAATTCTTCTGTTATATCCAGAAATCTCTCAAGATTTATACGCTCATATACAGCATTAAGGATTTCTTTGTTTTGTTCATAGGCGACTGCCCTTGTTTCATGATATGCGGCCAGAAAAGGGCGTGGTGTGTCAGCCGGGAGATCAATATCAAGCCAGTTTAAGGCGTTTGCCGGTTCATTTTCATTTATTGCGATCCGTGCATACAAGATATTATTTTGGGCAATTTGTATGTTTGTCAGTTTATCCTGATTGATATTTGCCAGCAGCTGTTTTGCAAGTTCTGTTTCATTCCCTTCTATATAGGCACCGGCGGCCTTGAGTCTGTAAGGTTCGGTATTTTTTGTATCATGTTCAGCGAGTTGAAGATATTCTTCTGCGGCGGCGGAGTAATTTTGTGCAAGTAAATATTCACGCGCCTGTTGTTCAGGATCTGCTTCTCCCAGATCTGTCGGTTCTTTAATCGCGGTGCCTGGGCCGCATCCTGAGAGGACCAGAAGAATAATACAGAGAATTGTCAACCGGCGCATGGATATAATATGTAACATAGTAATGAAATATGACTACAGTATCGAAGCGAGGTTTCCTGTGTCAATTACTCCCGGAGCTCTATATGTCGTAGCGACGCCAATCGGTAATCTTGAGGATTTGAGTCCGCGAGCACTGGAAGTTCTGGGCAAAGTCGATCTTATAATTGCTGAAGATACCCGGCATAGCACACGATTGCTGCATCATTATGGCGTGCATACTCCTATGCAGGCATATCATGACCATAATGAACGCAAACAGGTTTCGAGCCTTATCGGGCGCCTGCATAAAAATGAAACCATCGCCCTGATCTCGGATGCGGGTACACCATTAATCAGTGACCCCGGTTATCATCTGGTTGTTGCTGCCCATGCTGAAGGTATTAAGGTAATATCAATTCCAGGGCCATCTGCACTCATCAGTGCCTTGTCCGTATCAGGTCTTGCGACAGATCGATTTGTATTCGAAGGCTATTTACCGTCCAAGCAAGTGGCCCGCCGTAATCGCTTGCGTGATCTTGCAACAGAGCAAAGGACGCTGGTTTTATTTGAAGCGCCACACCGCATTGTCCAGTGCATTGAAGATGCAATAGATTGTCTTGGGCAGGATCGTATTGCAACCGTGGTAAAGGAACTGACCAAACAATATGAAACTGTGCGCAGAGACACATTAATCAATCTGCTGAATTGGTTGAATGCAGATGACAAACGACAGAAAGGCGAATTTGTCCTGGTGATTGCCGGTGCGGGTAAGATGGAATTTAATGATGTTGAGGCAGCCAGAATTTTGAAAATCTTACTGCAATCCCTTTCTGTGAAGGAGGCTGCAACCCTTGCGGCCGAGATCCTGCTTGATAACAGAAACAGAATATATAAATTGGCACTGACGTTGAAGGGCGAGTAACCAAGGTCTCATTTGAAATTAACCGCCCTTGCATATTGATGCGGCTTGTTTGAAACTTATAAAGAGGGAGTCGACCGGACAATCGCTGTCAAATATTTGGCAGAGGAAAGTCCGGGCTCCACAGGACAGGGTGCCAGATAACGTCTGGGGGGCGTAAGCCTACGGAAAGTACCACAGAAAATATACCGCCTACGGAAAATGGGTTCGGAGTCAATTATAAAAATGGTTAGTAAATACATACTGACACAATTGACTCCGACCCCATTTTCCCGGTAAGGGTGAAATGGTGCGGTAAGAG
>JACQHV010000202.1 GCA_016198885.1 Gammaproteobacteria bacterium | reverse complement strand
GGGGGGAATGTCCGGTTGGGCAACCTACTGAATTCCTTGTTGACTTTTCACCCCCACCCCAGCCCTCCCCCTTCAAGGGGGAGGATAATTTTAATTTTGAGATGGGTTTTAATATCAGGAATAACTCCCGGTTTTTTATAAAAACAAATAAAACAACACGACGCCAAGCAACAAACGGTAAATGACATAAGGCAACATACCGGTACGCTCGATGAGCGTCAGGAAAAACTTTATCGCGCACCAGGAACTGAATGCAGAAGAAACCAGAACAAGGATAAACGCCACAGGGTCTGTTTCCGTCCCCAGCTGAAAATACCGGTACATTTCATGTCCTCCCGCCAGCGCTATTGCCGGAAGGGCCAATAAAAAAGAAAATCTGCCGGCTGTTTTTCGATCCAGGCCCAACACCAGAGCAGCGGTCATGGTGATACCTGATCGTGATGTGCCCGGGACGAGGGCCAGTGCCTGTGCCATGCCAATCCATACAGCATCCTTTATGAGCAAGTTACTTTCGTTCCGCAGCCGCTTGCCTGCTACATCAGACCACCACAGCAAAAGTGCAAAAACAACGCTTGTACAGGCGATGAGTAGTGGACTGCGAAATTCCGTTGAAACAAATTCGTAAAATAAAAGGCCGGCTATTGCAATAGGGACTGTACCAATAAGCAAATACCAGCATAACCGTACATCATGGGTAACAGGCCTGCCCCGCAGTGAACCCGCCCAGGCCGGGAGGATACGCAAGAGGTCATTCCAGAAATAAATGACTATGGCGATCAGGCTGCCAAGATGGGCAAAAACATCATAGGCCAGTCCCTGATCCTGCCAGCCTGCAATCTTCGGCAACAGGATGAGGTGAGCGGAGCTCGATATAGGCAGGAATTCTGTCAGGCCCTGAACCAGGCCAAGTATGAGGAAATGCAGATAATCCAAACTGTTTACCAAAGATAATTTTGTTGTTTTAAATGGGCAGAAAGGCCGCCGTGGCCACTGATTGAATTACTGTTTTAATCGCCCTGTTGGTTTTTCCGGCTATAATAATTGCGATTGTATCCTGTACGGCAATGAGTTTGCCAAACAAACGTTCATAACTGAGATTGGGGATTTCTCCTGGTAATGAATTGCTGTACAGATACAATTCGTCATTATTACCCGTGTTATGTTCCAGTTTCCATACGGCGATCTCAATATTGCGGGCGCTATTATAAAGTTTCTGTGGATCAACGGAATCAAATAAATAAAATTCTGTTTTATTGTCATAGGCTGCCATGATCATGGAAGTCAGTCCCACGATAAAGGCAAACACACGATCACCCTCGTATGTCTCATCAAACGTCAGGTAAATCGCATCGATACTCTTGCGTTTGTTTAATTCCTCGTATTTCCAGTTATGTATTTCATCAAACACCCGCGCCATATTTTTGTTGATATCCTGATACCTGGATTTTTTCAGCTCTTTCGGATTGCGTTTATACAGTTTGACCATCAATTCACGCAGGTATTGACGCGCTTCACGCACATGCACTTCAAGGACATCATCAATATCCGACTTGCCGATGGACTTGATATTAAACCTGCTTTTTTCCGGACCGTCCCCCCTGATTGTATTCTGGCTGCAGGCAGTCAGCACTACAAGCAACATGCAAATTAAAATGCGTGTGCCTGCGCTGAAATAAATTCTCATGCTCGCTAGAGCCGTTGCCGTTGATCGATGAACTGAAAACCTGATAATGCAATATCCAGATTTTTCGTCAAGGCAATCACCTTGAATCTCTCCCCCATTTCTCCCGGCAAGGTTAATATCCTGGCCTGTTTTGCCAATTCAACACGATCAATTTCACTGGATATATGATATTCATTGATAATTTCCTCAAGGCCGCAGCCCGCAAGAAAATACGCCTGTGTGGTAAAGCCGCTGACATGCAGACCCGCTTGCACCGCGGCATCTGCTACCGTGGTAAAATCAACTGAAGCGGTAATATCCTGAAGTCCCGGATGATAAAAAGGATCCTGATGTGTGCGATGCCGGTAATGACAAAGCAATGTACCTTCTGACCTTTGTGGATGGAAATATTCATGCCGTGGATAACCATAATCGATAAAGATCATCACCCCGCGTTTTAATTTCTCTGCCAGTGTATTCAGCCAGGGGGTGATACGGATATTGATTTCAGTAATATAACCATCCGGCAAATCAGTCTTTAAACTTTGCACAAGTGCGTTGACCAGCATATGCAAATCATCATTCACCGGCCGGGTTGTCCAGACAAATCTATCCTTGTCCCAACTGACACATAATTCTGATACATTATCTTCCCTCAGCATAAACCGATGGACCGGCATGGCGTCCAATACTTCATTTCCCAGGACAATACCATCAAAAGGTGTTGCAGGTATTGTACCCACCCAATTTACCTTTTCCGCCAGATACGGGATCCGTTGCCTGAGAAGGTGTTGTTGCCGTTCGCGCAGATCCGCACTGGTCTCAAACATGACATAGCGTTCCGGTAAACAATTACTTTTTTCCAGCTCCAGTAAAATATCACAAGCCATCACACCGGTACCCGGTCCCAGTTCAAGGATCGAGGCGCAATCCAGCGCATTCAGTATCTGTTTGCACTGTCTTGCGACGCATCGGGAGAAAAGTGGTGATAACTCAGGCGCAGTGATAAAGTCACCTTCCTTGCCGAACTTTCTCGCCCCTGCGCTGTAATAACCCAGGCCCGGTTCATACAGGGCCATTTCCATATATTGCTCAAAACTGATTATGCCGCCATTTTCACTAATTACCTCACGGAT
>JACQHV010000201.1 GCA_016198885.1 Gammaproteobacteria bacterium | reverse complement strand
GATGAAGAAATTCACTTAACCCTAAGTAAATATAGTGCTAATCTTGTACAGGCAGCTAACGATCTGGTGCAGTTAGCAAACAACAATGGAGGCAAGGACAACATTTCAGTGGTGCTTGTTCGAATAAAAGAAAAAGGTTCCGCAACGAGCGGGCGATTACATAAAATTTTTAGTAGACTTTTTGATGACAGGGGACAGGACTGAATTATGGCTAAGTTAGTGCTGAGTATGAATGGTGCTGTACAAGGCGAATTTGAGCTTAATCAAGAGCGCCTCTCTATCGGCCGCAAACCAGATAATGATATCCCAATCGATAATCTTGCAGTCAGCGGTAAACATGCCCTGATTATTACAATCCTGGATGATTCCTTTCTGGAAGATCTGGGCAGCACAAATGGCACCTATGTAAATGGAAAACTTGTAAAGAAACATGCGCTTAAAAATGGTGATGTTATAGCCATTGGCAAGCATGAACTTAAATATGTGAATGAAAATGCAACTGCAGATGATGATGAGTTTGAAAAAACCATGATCATCAAACCTGGCTCTGCCAGTGCTGCGGTTGCAGCAGCACAAGCCGCAGAAAAAGCCGGTGCGGGAACCGCCGCCCAACAGCCCGGACAACAGGCAGCCGTTTCGAGTATGCCAAGCGGACGGCTTACCGTACTGAACGGTCCAATTGCCGGGAAGGAACTTGAACTTACCAAGGCGTTGATTACTCTCGGTAAACCAGGCACTCAAGTTGCCGTAATATCGCGTCGCCCCCAGGGTTATTTTCTCACTCACATCGAGAGTGATGGTGACGGAAAGCGTTATCCAAAGGTCAATGGCGAGGCCATCGGCCCCAAGGCCTATCAGCTAAAAAACAATGATATGATTGAGCTGGCGGGCATCAAGATGGAATTTACAACCTCATCCTGAAAAATTACAACTGGCTTCTGACGCCTGACCAGTCAAATTACTGTTTATAGGGCAGATTCCATATCAGTCACAAAATCCGAATAAATCCTGAGCACTGCTGTATTAAAGCTTGTGATGACATCTGTCAGTGATTTGCCCTGTACCTGTTCGTTGGCACGGTATTCCTTGAGGAGCAGCGGTAATTCATTCCCTTGTTTGTCCAGTCTCAATTCCAAAGCAACATTGACGTAAGATTGATTACCTGAATCCAGTTTTTCAAATTCAGTGACCCGGCCTGTAATTTGCAGACCATCGGTGACACCTGCCCCGGTAATGATTACAGGTGAGGTATCAGCTGCACGCAGAAAGCTCACAAGATAATCCCGTAACAGATCAGGCGGCGAAGTAATCCAGAAATGATAGTGATATTGCTGAAGCTCCTGTGACAGATTGTCATTCGTGTAAAGCAACGCACGTTCATTATAAAGTCCTTCAGCCAAAAAAGAATTAATATAGATCACCTGATCTGTCAGCCGTTGCTTCCCAATATCACCCTGTGTTGGGGTTTTGAAACGGTAAAAATGATCGGTAGGCACAGGTGGCGCGCTGCTGCATCCTGTCAATATTATGAATAGCAAGATGATAACCAAATAACGCATCATTCATTGATCTCCTCTTCCGGTTGTGGAGAACCTTTAAGGATTAATCCCGGATTTTCACGTACCTGCCGGCTTAATTCATGGATATTCCGGCTGCTGCCTTCCAGATGATGAATAATGGCATTGATATTTCCGGAGACAATGTTCAGGCTTTTCTGTAGATCTTTAATAGATGTTTTAATATTTTCACGGTTATCCACTACCAGGCCATCAATATTTATTAAAACATAATTCATTGCAGCCCGTGTTTCCTCGATACGAAACAACAGGTCATTAAGAGCAACAGATGCTGACTCCATATTTACTAAAAATTGATCAAAATTCTGCTGGTTATCGTCATCTAAAAGTATCAGCAGACGATCTGCACCTTCATTTAATTTGTCCAGCAAGGCCAACATATCATTAAACACCTGCTGATCGAGTTTTTGATTGATATTATCGATTAACGGACGGATACTTTCTGATGTAAGTTTCGTTAAATCATCTGCTACGATTTCAATACGTGTATTCAGATTGTCAATTAAGGGCTTGATGCTGTCTCTTGAAAGTTCGCGAATATCGCTGGCAACTTCATTTACTGCAGCAAAGATATTCTCGGCTTCGCGCCCCTGAATCATATCTCCCGGCGCAAGCATGGTCTTGCTTATCCCTTCCTTGATATCAATTGTAATTGCAGACAACAGACCGGAGGCGATGACGCTTGCGATACTGTCAGAGGGAATATTCCAGTCCTTGACGATACTGAGCGTCAACCGATAGCGGGTCCGTTCCTGATCACGCACGGGTTCGATTTTTTCAACCTGGCCAATCTGAAATCCTTCGTACAATACAGGGGTACCGTATTTGATGCCCGTGACATTGCTGTAGTTAACATAGTATTCATCAGTCGGTCCGGTACGGCCCGTGATCTTGTATAAAACTACAAGAAACACAGCCAGCATGGTCAGGACAAATACACCGACTACCAAATAATTAATATTTTCACGTTTCATTATTGTTATATCCGCGTCAGGCGCTCCAGATATTCATCCGCAGCCAATTCTTCTGTACTGGGCCTTCTATTGAGCAAGGATTGTATCCGTTCATTTCCCGAGGCACGCACCTCTTCTACAGTCCCGCTCATTAGAATATTCCCCCTATCCAGTACCGTGATCCGATCGGCTATCTTGAATGCGCTCTGAAGTTCATGCGTGACTACAACAATGGTCATCTGCATGGCATCACGCAACCGCAGTATTAATTCATCCAATTCTGCTGCCACCACAGGATCCAGTCCGGCAGACGGTTCATCAAAAAACATGAGTTTTGGATCCATGACAATTGCGCGTGCCACTGCGGCCCGTTTAATCATGCCGCCGGAAAGTTGCGCAGGCATCAAGTCCTCAAATCCGCCAAGATTGACCACCTCGAGTTTCATCCGCGCCATGATTTGCATGGTCTTTCTGTCCAGCCTGGTATGCTCGAATAACGGTAATTGAACATTTTCCCCTACCGTCATCGAACTCAGCAAAGCGCCACCCTGAAATGCAACTCCCATATTCTTGCGCAACTCCTGCATCTCCATCGCGTCCAGTTTGGTAATGTCTTTCCCCAGGATAGAAATGTTGCCGCTGGTTGGAATACTCAATCCCAGCAGATAACGCAGCAGCGTACTTTTGCCTGAACCACTTCCCCCCATGATAATCATGATCTCGCCTTCATACACAGTCACATTTACACCATGCAGAATCTCTGTGTTGCCGTAATGAGTGACGAGATCCCTGACTTCAATGGCTGGATTTCTATCAGACGTTGCCATACAAGTCGATTAACGGTTCAGGTAATAGGTAAAAATCATGTCTGCGATCACGATATAGGAGATTGACAACACAACAGAACGGGTTGTTGCCCTGCCGACACCTTCTGCACCACCCCTGACATCAAAACCGTTGACCACCCCTACCATGACAATGATTATGGCGAAGACCAAACTCTTGATCAGACCCTGCATGATGTCATCGACCTCAAGTATCTCAAGACTCTGGTTTGCATAGGCATCAAAACTCAATCCCATTTCAATGCTGCTGAATACCGCCCCTCCAAACAGGCCCGCAAGGTCTGAAAGGAAAGTCAGCGTGGGAACCATAATCAACATGGCCAGCAAGGCCGGGGCAATTAAATAGCGTACCGGATTAATCCCCATGACGCGCAAGGCATCGATTTCCTGATTGACCTGCATGGTCCCAATGCGGGCAGCCAGCGCGGAACCGGAGCGCCCGGCGATCAAGATACCGGTGATCAACGGCCCGAACTCACGTGTAACAGAGTAGGCGATGCCGAGAACAACTTGTGATTCTGCGCCAAAGACTTTTAACGTGTGTATTCCCTGGATGGCCAACATGACGCCAATTGCAAACGACAGTACAAATACGATGGGTATGGCGGCTATACCGATTTGTATCATCTGGGTAAAAACAGAAGGAATTCGTACTGGTTGCTTGTAAAATGTTCCACAGACTATCCAGAATAAACTCTCAACCAGTAAGGAAAAAAGATAACCGACTTCCTCAATCGCCCTGATGGTCCTTCGACCCAGTTGTTCGAGCACAATTAACATTGAATTTAACGTTGCAGGATTACCCATCAGCGCGCAAACGTTCTTCAACATTTGCGTGGATTGGGAATACCTTGTCCAGACGTGCAAGCTGCAAAACGCTCATGGCCGAATCACTGACGCCGATAAGACCGAATTTCAGGTTTTGCTTTTTGGCAGTTTGATAACCTTCAACAAGACTGGCTACACCGGAACTATCAATATATGTTACGGCCGATAGATCAACCAGAAGGTCCTGTTTGGCCTTCAGACAGGCAAGTATCTGTTTCCTTGCTACGGGCGAACATGACAGGTCCACCTCACCTATAAGTTCAATTATTGCGTAGCCGCCCTCTTCGCGTGTATTGATATTCATGGTACATCTCTCTTATCACCTTATTTTTTTTATCATCTCAAGATAGTTACCCACACCATCTTCAAGATGCCCCATAGTACATTCGTCCATGATCTCCTTTATGAAAAATGTCCCCAACCCTCCGGGACGAATATCATCAAGGTCGCGGTGTTTCACACATTCAAGGTCAATGGGTGCCGCATAATCCTTCACCCTGAATAGAAGACGGTTATCATTATTGAGTATTTCCAGCACAATTTCACCTGAATAGTCCCCCTTATAGGCATGCTGGATGACATTCATACAGGCCTCATTTACCGCAAGAACCAGCTTCTCAGCCAGATCGCTATTGCAACCCGCAATCTCCGATGCGCGTTTCACCAGGGCACGTACCAGACACAGTCGATCGGGGTTCGCCGGAAAATACAGTTTAAGCAGGTGTTCCTCGGTCATTTCAGCCTGCAATCAATCACCATTAATGTAATGTCATCACGCTGGTTGATATTCGGTTTACGAATTTCAGCGATGATATTTTCAAGGCGTTTTGCCGCAGTAACACGGGGATTCGATTGAATCAACTTAACAAGACCCGATATATCCAGGGGCTGGTTGTTCTCATCCAGACTCTCCGTTACACCATCTGTGAACAGATACAAGCTCCCTCCTTTCATGGGAATAATTGTTACCGGAAATTGCATGGACGGCAGGATACACAGCGGAGGGGCCTGTGCCGGGATTTCCTCAAATCTGCCATTGCGATGATGATAAAGCGGCGGCTGATGCCCTGCATTGGACAGGGTGATGAAGCCTTTACTCAAATCAATGAACCCGGAAACAATGGTAATGAACATACCATGCGACACAGTCTCGCAAAGCTCATCATTGACACGGGTGAGTAATTCTCCGGGATCATTTATTGATTTTGCCAGGTGATGCAGAAGACTGCTGGCCTTGGCCATCAGCAAGGCCGAATTCATGCCCTTGCCCGAGACATCAGCGAGATTAAAATAGATCGTACCGTCATCCAGTCTGAAAAAATCATAGAAATCACCGGAGACCTCCAGTGCAGGAACATTCATCCCCGTGACCGGAAACCTGGTATCTGAGGGTACAGGTAATAAACTCAACTGAATTTCCCTGGCCAGTTCAAGTTCCTTGCGCATGCGCTCCTGTTCAACCAGCGCATCGGCCATACGTGCGTTATGGATAGCGAGAGCCGCAGCCGAGGCCAGGGCCATTGACAAATGTTTATCCTGATCATCAAACAGCCCTTTACCGCTCTTCTTGTTGATCAGCTCCAGGGCACCAATACACCGGCCCTGTATCAGGAGTGGCGTACATAGGATAGATTTGGTGATAAATCCGGTGTTTTTATCCACCGATCGCGCGAAATCAGGATCTTTAGTAACATCACGAACCATCTGGCACGTCTTGGTCATGACCGTTTTACCAACGATTCCTTCATTTGATCTCAATCTCAGGCCAAGAATATTTACCGGCCCTGCGCATTCCCGGCATACCAGATCCCGATCATCATTCTCCAGCAGGAATATTGATGCAGCTTCCGCACCCATATAGAGCAGAAACTGTTCAATGGCATTTTGCAGTGTTTCTTCTATATTGAGGGAAGTGGCAAAATACTGGGTAATTTCGGCCAGTTGGGCAAGCTGTTCTTCCAGAGTATGTTCTGTGTTGTCAGTAAACAGATTACGCACATTGCCAGTCATTAGCGGTTTATTCTCTTCACACATTCCAGATAGGCTGCCTCATCAGGCAGTGTATTATTGCGTTGGGCGGACCACAACGCCTCACCCAGACATTCCATGATACGATGCTCCAAATCATGTGCTGTAGCAAATTTTGACAATAATTGCTGATAGAGAGCAGCGATACCGCCCGGCCTGTCACTGCCGATCTGTTCGCGAATAGCGATATGCATCCCCATATGCAAAAATGGATTGATTTCACCTGTTTCAGGTGTGTATTCCTGCAATAAGGCATTCACTTCATTGCTCAACAGAATATGGTATTCAGGGTGTTCCAATATCACACCCAGGATAAGTTCTTCGAGTGCCTGCAAAGGTATCGACGCCTGATATTTTTTCCAAATATCAAGAAAGAATAGCCGACCTGCCTCACGATCCTGGATAAACATATCGCCCATCAGCAATAGTCCTGTTTCCGTTTCCACTCACAGAGATCATAGATTACGCATTCACCGCATTTTGGACTGCGCGCCATACAAGTATAACGCCCATGCAGTATCAGCCAATGATGCGCATCCCGTTTATATTCATCAGGGACAGTTTTGAGAAGCTTTTTCTCAACATCCAGGACCGTCTTGCCCGGAGCGATGCCGGTACGGTTTGAGACACTGAATATATGAGTATCCACTGCGATCGTGGAATGGCCAAATGCCGTGTTCAAAATGACATTGGCAGTCTTGCGCCCCACCCCCGGCAAGTTTTCCAGCAAGGTTCTGTCGTCCGGGACATTTCCCTCATGTTGATCCACAAGCATTCTGCAGGTCTTGATAATATTTTCCGCCTTGGTGTTATAAAGACCGATTGACCTGATATGTTGTTTCAGTCTATTCATGCCCAGTTTGAGGATCGCATCAGGAGTATTTGCAATTTTAAACAACTGCGGCGTCACCTTGTTGACACTGACATCTGTCGCCTGCGCCGATAAAATCACCGCAACAAGCAATTCAAACGGATTTGAGTAATGTAATTCAGTGGTGGGTTCCGGATTTTTCGCCTGCAAGCGTTTGAAAATCTCGACACATCTATGCTTGTTCACAAACGGCACCGATCAAAATTAATGAAACAATAATCAGGGGGACGTGGGATGTTCTGTTCTCGTGTCCATAAAATTTGTTAATGCAATGACAAGACCCAGTACAAAAAATGCACCCGGTGCGGATTTAAAAAATGGGAGTCCGGAATCACCATTCAACAGAGTCATCTTCCAGGACCGCGCCATATCACCAACCAGTAATTCTGACTGTTGTAACACTGTGCCATAACCCGTGATCTCCCTGAACATCCCCACGACAATAATAAGAAATACCATGCCAATACCAACCTTCAAGCTATAAAGAAATGAATTCAAAACATTATTCTGCAACGCATACTCCTCGGCATTGGCAAGCACAAGACAGTTCATTGCGATTAGGGGAATATATATTCCCAGCACAAGACTTAATTCATAAAACCAGGTCTGCATGCAAAGATGTATTACATTTACCAGGGTTGCGGAAACGAAAATAATTATAGTTATACGCAGATCATAAGAAATTATATTTCGCATACCGGAGACAATAATATTGATCAATATTAGTGAGAGTAAAGCGACCATGCCCATAGTCACGGCAGTTACCGAATTAGTTGCCGCGACAAGCAATGGGCAAATTCCCAGCACAGTTATTACCATATCCTTATCAAACAAGGGACTGAAAAAGTTTTTCATTACTATCTCCGGAATTTAACCTGCACAAATTTGAATATTCTATCAATCAATTCTTCACCGTTTTTAAGCATGCCATACCTTAACATTATCAGCGCAATCAATGACAGGGCACCAATATTGATCATTGACAAAATAAATTGCTAATAAAATGGTGCAAATAAATTAACAGATAACAGTATCTGCTACTCATCCTCAAGATAATTATCCGATATTTCATAAGGTTATGCCATTGGCATGTGTATTGCAGCACACCAATATCCAAAATAACTGATCATAATATTCCCTCTCTTTGTGTAATAAACAGAGGGAGTGATGTATTTGCGCATTGTAAATTAATCCCATTACTTCAGTGACCATTCTTCAGATTTATAAATCTTCCTGGCAATTGGCAATCGTAATGATGTTTTCATAATGACATTGGAAACAAAACAATTAAGTATCATGCTTGTTGACGAGCTTCCTGAGAGATCAGAGATCATAAAAAAGATACTTGAAAAAGCAGGCCACAGAATAGTAGCCCGGGCATCCTCCAAAGCAGATTTAACTTCCCTGGTAAATCATTATCACCCCGACATTATTATAATCGACATGGAGTCTCCTGATCGGGATACGCTGGAGCACATGCGAACTATCAGCGCCGATCGACCACGCCCAATCGTAATGTTTACGAATGACGAAGACAGTCAAACAATCAGGCGTGCAGTGAAAGCGGGGGTCACTGCTTATATTGTTGATGGTCTTCAACCACGGCGTGTCATGCCAATCCTCGAAATCGCAATTGCCCGTTTTAACGAATTTCAAACCATAAAGCTTGAACTTGAAAAAACTAAAAATTCCCTTGAAGAACGAAAACTGGTTGAACGCGCCAAGGGAATCCTGATGAAACAATCAAGATATGATGAGGAATCCGCATATAAATCCATGCGCAAGCTCGCCATGGACCGCAATATGAAACTTTCTGACCTTGCACGCAGCATTATTGCTGCTGCAGAACTTCTTAAATGAACTATTTAATCTACGATAAACCTTGCCTGATAATCCGGATAACCATATATGAGAAATAAAGCGGAAAAAAGAACCCCTGAAAAAACTGACTTGCGATTGGGGTTTATTCCTCTAACTGACTGTTGCACATTAGTCATCGCGAAGGAGAAAGGATTTTTTGAAAAATACGGATTGAATGTCGCCCTTACAAAAGAAGTCTCATGGGCAAATATCCGCGACAAGGTCAGCGTCGGGGCGCTTGATGGCGCGCATATGCTGGCCGGGATACCTATTGCGACAACCCTGGGTCTTGGCTTTTCCAAAAAGCCGATGGTGACTGCATTCAGCATGGATCTTAATGGCAATGCAATCACTATTTCCAATGAACTGTATGAACGGATGGCCACCCTTGATGAAGTTGCGGCAAAATCACCTTTTTATTCCGCTGTAGTACTGAAACGGGTGATCGAAGCAAACAGGAAAAACGGAAAAAAACCGCTTACCTTTGCCATGGTGTATCCTTTTTCCAACCACAATTATGAGATCCGTTACTGGATGGCATCAGCAGGTATAGATCCCGATCACGATGTTCGTCTGAGGGTTATTCCACCGCAGTGCATGGTCGAGAATCTGCGTGCAGGTCAGATCGACGGGTTCTGCGTAGGTGAACCATGGAATGCCTATGCCGTTAAGGAAAAAGTGGGGATAATACTTATTACCGGTTATGAGATTTGGAACAATTCCCCTGAAAAAGTCTTTGGTGTCACCGGGGAATGGGCGGATAAATATCCTTATACACACATTGCGCTCATCAAGGCATTACTGGAATCAGCTCGCTGGATCGACAAACCGGAAAACCGGCCGGCAGTCACAGAAATCATCTCGGACAGCAGATATGTTAATGCCCCGGCTGAAGTTATAAAAATGTCAATGACAGGCACCTTTCAATATGCCAGTGATACTGCACCTGTATCCTTGCCGGATTTCAATGTATTTCATCGTTATCTTGCCAACTTTCCCTGGCGCTCTCACGCCGCCTGGATCATCACCCAGATGTATCGATGGGGCCAGCTGAATGAATTCATCAATATCAGGGAAGTTGCCGGAAAAGTTTACCAACCTGATATCTATCGCGAAGCAGCTGCACAACTCAGCCTTCCATCTCCCTGCAACGACTATAAAACAGAAGGAGTTCATCCCGGACCATGGCAATTGGATGAGAATAAATTTCAGTTTGAAATGGGCAGTGACAGATTTTTTGATGGCATGAATTTCAATCCTGATCAATTAATCGACTACATCACCGGCTTCAAGATCAAACACAGGGACATCGATTTCAAGCAACTTGCCAAGATCAATAAGGATCAATCAACCTTTAATCTAAAGACGGGATAAATAATTGCTCTGATTTTGTGCAATTTTGCTCAGGTATATTCAACTTTGGTGCAATCCCTCATCTTCCCCATGTCAGGATAGATTTCAAATATCACATATCTTGTTGATATAAATGAAAAATAGTTCATCAAAAGAAGTTGGCAGTTATATTGCTACGCACAATCATCATGGGATGGTGAAGACATCTGATACATAAGTCAACGCTGACTATCCTGGAGACAGGTTTATAAAATTCGCAGGTATCTTCCTGCAGAAACGGGCAAAGACGTCCACGGAATGAAACCCGATTGGGTAAAGTTTCTGGACGTTTTTTTTGGAGCAAATTTTTATAAATACAGCAATTCGAAAAAATTATGTAACAAATATGATGAAAAAATAAATATGAAAACGTCGATTAATCCTCTCAATGCAATAAGTGGTGCCTGTAATGGTGCAGGCGCCGTTGAAATTAATTTTTAAACCGTTATGAGCATGCGCATGAAAACAAACACAGCACTTAAAGATGAAAGTCTGAGCGATGAACCAACCCAGAAACAGGATTCACGGGAGGTGGATATTCAGGTAAAGGAAAAACCTGAAGAACAGGAAATTGCACTCTTAACCCGGATTGTCAATATCTTTGAACTGACAGGTTTCACATGGGGAATCCCCATTACAAAACTATGTGCCAGAGAAGATCCGGCAGAACAAATCAGACAGCTCTGGAAGATCATGGGTATCCCCATCATCGCCTTTATAGTGTTCCTGCTGATCTGGGGCTGGGCGGCCGGCAAGGTGCAGACCAGTCTTGGGGCCATACCTGGTCCTTCGGCTGTCTGGGCAGAGGCCGGGAACTTGATGGAAGACTACTACAAAGAACGGGGAAAAGAGGCTGCATTCTATAAACGGCAGGAAGAGCGCAATGCACAGACGCTTGCTGCAGATCCCAGCGCAAAAATCACGCTGCGGCCTTATACCGGCAAACCCACCTTCCTGGATCAGATCGTGACCAGTCTCTGGACTGTCTTCACCGGCTTCATCCTGGCGACGATAGTAGCCGTACCTCTTGGAATTTTGTGCGGTCTCAGTAACACGGTGAATACCGCATTGAATCCATTAATACAGATCTTTAAACCTGTTTCACCGCTTGCATGGTTACCGATTGTGACCCTGGTGATAAGCGCAATGTATGAAGTCACGGAAAATTCCTGGTTCGATAAGGCATTTCTTATATCAGCCATTACCGTCATGCTGTGTTCACTGTGGCCGTCATTAATCAATACGGCAGTCGGGGTAGCGTCTATCGACAAGGATCTTATGAATGTTTCCAAGGTCCTGCAACTTGGCTGGTTCAGCACCATCAGAAAAATTGTAATACCGAGCGCCCTGCCATTGATATTCACCGGATTACGCCTGTCACTCGGTGTGGGCTGGATGGTATTGATTGCCTCTGAGATGCTGGCCCAGAATCCCGGGCTCGGCAAGTTCATCTGGGATGAGTTTCAGAATGGAAGTTCCCATTCACAAGGCAAGATCATGGTTGCCGTTTTCACTATCGGTATAATCGGTTTTCTTCTGGATCGCTTTATGATGACCCTGCAGAAATTCTTTTCCTTTGGCAAAACAGTATAAGGAGAAGATAAAAAATGACATTTCTTGCAGTAAAAAATCTCAGCAAATCCTATGGGACAGGGACAGAACGGTCTTCTGTTCTCAAGAACATCAATCTGGAGATCAATGAAGGTGAGTTTGTCGCAATTGTGGGCTTTTCCGGCAGTGGAAAAACTACCCTGATTTCTTCCATCGCCGGATTGATCAATCCTGACCACGGTGAAATACTGAAAAAGGGAAAACCTATCAGTGGTCCGGGATCAGATCGCGGCGTAGTTTTCCAGAATTATTCACTCATGCCGTGGCTCACGGTATACGGCAACATTGCCCTCTCCGTCGATGCCACCTACAAAGTCCTGAGCAAGCAGGAACGCAAGGCAATAATCGAAAAATACATCGAGCTTGTTGGCCTCTCGCATGCCGTACATCGCCGACCGGCGGAACTCTCCGGAGGGATGCGCCAGCGCGTGAATGTTGCCAGGGCGCTTGCTGCAAGTCCCGATGTGTTGTTGCTTGATGAACCTTTGAGCGCCCTGGATGCACTGACCAGGGCCAATCTGCAGGACGAGATCATCCGCATCTGGGAACAAGATCGCAAAACCATAATCCTGATCACGAATGACGTGGATGAAGGTTTAATAATGGCTGATCGCATCATTCCCTTGAATCCCGGACCGGGTGCGACATTCGGCCCGGAGTTTATTGTTGATCTGCCACGCCCGCGAGATCGGAAGGCCATAAATCACAACGTGCGCTTCATGGAGCTGCGCAACGATATCACACAATATTTAATGCGTATCGGCATCAAAGAGACGTCTGAAACCACAGGCAACATTATCCAACTGCCCAATATCACGCCCAGGTCGCTTGATCAGGAATCCGGTCAGGAAAATACCCCTGCCGCAATTCAGCCCTACCAGAAAGATATGGGTGAGCCGAAATATCTGGAATTTTACAACGTCACAAAGATCTACCCCACACCCAAGGGACCATTGACTGTAGTCGAGAGTTTTGAACTCAATATGAAGAAGGGTGAGTTCGTTTCAATCATCGGCCATTCAGGCTGCGGCAAGTCCACCGTCCTTTCCATGGCGGCGGGTTTGAACGAAATCAGCGATGGCGGGATTGTGCTGGATAAAAAAGAAATCTGGAAAGCAGGTCCTGATCGTGCCGTAGTTTTTCAGGCACCCAGCCTGTTTCCCTGGATGACAGCGTATGAAAATGTGGCGCTGGGCGTTGAGCGGGTTTATTCGCACGCAACGGCAGCAGAACGAATGGATATTGTTGAATACTATCTTTCCCGTGTCGGCCTGGGTCACGCTTTGCATAAAAAAGCCACCGAGTTGTCCAACGGGATGAAACAACGCGTAGGCATCGCGCGGGCATTTGCCTTATCCCCCAAACTGTTATTGCTTGATGAACCGTTCGGTATGCTGGATTCGCTCACCCGGTGGGAATTGCAGGAAGTTCTGATGGAGGTATGGGAACGCACACATGTTACAGCGATTATCGTTACTCATGACGTGGATGAAGCAATATTACTTGCTGATCGAGTTGTCATGATGACGAACGGACCACGGGCCAGGGTTGGAAAAATCATGCAAGTGGATCTGCCCCGACCGCGCAGCCGCAAGGCCCTTGTTTCACATCCGGATTATTACAGACTGCGTGAAGAATTGATCACGTTTCTTGCAGATTGCGATAAACATTGAATCAGATTGTATCCATGAAAAAGAAAAAACTCGTTTTGATTGGAAACGGCATGGCCGGAGCACGCACCCTTGAAGAATTGCTGAAGCTTGCTCCGGATAAATACGAAATTACCGTCTTTGGTGCGGAACCTTATGGTAACTATAACCGCATTCTCCTGTCTCCGGTGCTGGCCGGTGAAAAAACCATCGATGAGATCATGATCAATAATGAACAATGGTATGCAGACAACGGAATTACCCTGCTTAAAGGTAAAAAAATCTTGCATATTGACCGTCTTGCCAGAAAAGTGTTTGCCGAAGATGGTACGGTGCGTGACTATGACCGGATAATCTTGGCTACAGGATCAAACCCGTTTGTTATCCCCATCCCCGGTGTGGATCTGCCGGGTGTCGTCACCTTCAGGGACATTCATGATGTCAATGCCATGTTACAGGCCAGCGCCAGTCATCAAAATGCAGTAGTTATCGGTGGCGGACTGCTCGGGCTGGAGGCCGCTTATGGTCTGTTAAAACAGGGAATGAATGTAACGGTTGTGCACCTGCTCGATACCCTGATGGAAAGACAGCTCGATAAACCGGCGGCGGATCTGTTGCGACTTTCACTGGAGGCGCGTGGTCTGCATTTACTGATTGAGTGCCAGACCGAGGCGATCCTGGGTGAAGATCATGTAAGAGGTCTGCGTTTTAAACCTGCCCCGGGCTCCGGCCCGGGGGATGGATCAGTAATCAATGCTGATCTGGTAGTCATGGCCGTCGGCATTCGTCCAAATATTGAACTTGCTCAAAAAGCGCGGCTGCATTGTGAACGGGGTGTCCTGGTTTCTGACACCATGCAGACATTTGATCCGCGCATCTATGCCGTGGGTGAATGCGTTCAGCATCGTGGTATGACATACGGTCTGGTCGCGCCGTTGTTTGAACAGGCCAGGGTCTGTGCAAATCACCTCGCTGGTATCGGATATGCCCGTTATGAGGGATCTGTTACTGCAACCAAACTCAAGGTCACTGGCATTGATCTATTTTCCGCAGGTGAGATCGACCAGGAAAACCGCTATGAATCGATCTTCCTGCGCGATCCAGGCCAGGGGATCTACCGCAAGCTCGTTATTGCGGAGAACCGGTTACGTGGCGCCGTGCTGTTCGGTGATACGGAGGCAAGCGCATGGTACACAGATCTTATCCGTGATGGCACCGATATTACACCTATACGAGAAGCGTTGATGTTCGGCTGCGAATTTCTCCCGGCCACCGTCTGAGGACGCGTGCATGAACGATCCGGGTTTCACTGAAGAACAGAAGCTCTATCTCGAGGGCTTTACCAGCGGGTTTGAGATCGCGAAAAAGTATCGTGGACTGCCGGGACTCACCGGTCCGGCGAGCGCGTCATCGTCCGTTACGACCGGTACAGCGGGGCCAGAAGCAATTCACATCAATGCCCAGAATCGCTTCCTCGCAGCAGGTAAACAGCTTGTCACCGAGGAAAAAGCAAAGCGTGAGCGCCATCCACTTGATCGCTGGGACGAGTTCCTGAAACGGGCCGAGGCCGGGGAGTTCCCCAAGGGCACCGATGTTTTTTGCACCAAATTCTTCGGCCTCTTTTACGTTGCACCGGCACAGGATTCTTATATGTGCCGGCTGCGCCTCCCCAACGGGATCCTGAATGTGCATCAGCTTCGTGGAGTTGCCGATCTCGCCGAACGGTTTGGTGGAGGTTACAGCCACGTCACCACCCGCGCAAACCTGCAAGTGCGTGAGATCAGTGCCCGCGACGGACCGGCGTTTCTAATGGGACTCTACGAACTTGGAATTGTGAACCGCGGCGCAGGCGCAGACAACATTCGCAACATCACGGGCTCCCCCACGACGGGGATCGACCCACAGGAATTTATTGATACATTCCCGCTTACGCGCGCGCTGCACCATTACATTCTCAATCACCGCGAGCTGTACGGCCTGCCGCGCAAGTTCAATATCGCCTTTGATGGCGGCGGGCGTATCAGTGTGCTGGAGGATACAAACGACATCGGCTTCGCTGCCGTGCGGATCCCGGAGGGCAAGACAGTGCCGCCGGGCGTATACTTCCGTGTGCAACTCGGCGGCATTACCGGGCACAAGGACTTTGCCCGTGATGCAGGAGTCGTCATTACACCGGAGCAGTGCATCCCGGTAGCGGCGGCGATCGTGCGGGTGTTTATTGACCGCGGCGATCGAACGGATCGCACCAGGGCGCGCATGAAATATGTCCTCGATCACATCGGGATCGAGGAGTATCTGAAAGAAACCGAGAAGTATTTGGGATACGCACTACCCCGGATCCCACTCAATGATTGCGAACATCCTCCAGCGGCGCAGCGCAATGCTCATATTGGTTTCCATCCACAAAAACAGACGGAAATGTTCTATGTCGGCGTGGCACTGCCGGTCGGCAAACTGACGGTGGCCCAGATGCGCGGACTGGCCGATATCGCCGAGCGCTTCGGCAGCGGGACAATCCGGCTTACCGTGTGGCAGAACCTGCTTATCTCCGATATACGTGCAGCAGATATCGACGCAGTAAAGCAGGCGATTGAAAGTTTAGGTCTGCACTGGTCGGCCAGTTCCATCCGCGCCGGACTGATAGCCTGCACCGGCAGCACAGGTTGCAAGTTTTCAGCGGCAAATACGAAATATCACGCTGAGCGGATTGCCGAACACATAGAGCAACGCATCGTATTCGATCAACCTGTCAACATCCACCTGACCGGCTGCCATCACTCCTGCGCACAGCACTACATTGGTGATATCGGACTACTGGCATGCAAGGTGAGTCTTGACGATGAACAGGAGGTGGAGGGCTATCACCTTTATGCAGGCGGCGGCTATGGCAGCGATCGACACCTGGCCGTCGAGATACGGCGCAACATCCCGGCCGGGGAGGCGCCTGAAGTTATTGAAAGACTGTTGCACGTCTATCTCGCAAATCGTCGTGATCAGAATGAAAGCTTCGCCGAATTCAGCCGCAGGCACACGGCCGAAGAACTCGCGCATTATACGGTGACAGAACCTGCTGCATTACCCAGAGGCGTGGCTGCAGGATGACTATCACACTCAATCTTCTTCCCGATAATGCGCCGTTCACACCGGGGCAGCGTGCCTGGCTGAATGGCTTTTTCGCGGGACTCCTGAGTGTCGAACAAATCAACCCGGGCACGGCACCAGCCGAAAAAGTGGAAGAATTACCCTGGCACGACCCGAACCTCGCCCTCGATGAGCGGATGAAGCTTGCAGACGGCCGCAAATATGAACTGCGGTTGATGGCCGCCATGGGCCAGATGGACTGCGGGCAGTGCGGCTATATGTGCAAAACCTACGCCGAGGCCATTGCCGGCGGGGATGAAAAAGACCTGACACTGTGCGTTCCCGGGGGCAAACCCACAGTGCGGAAACTCAAGGATCTCATGGCGGAAACACCCGCGCCTGTTGCGCGTAAACCAGTGACGCCAGCTGCGGTCGTCAACGTCTATACCCGCAAGATCCCCTTTGCAGCAAAACTGAAGGACATGGCCAGACTCACACTGGAGGGTTCAGTCAAAGACGTCCGTCATGTCATTATTGATCTTGCGGGGAGCGGGATCACTTACGAACCCGGCGATTCCCTGGGCTTCTTTCCACGCAATTGTCCCCGCCTTGTGGAAGACATTCTGAGAGCCCTTGGTGCGGCCGGTGACGAGCACGTGGCGACCCCACGCGGCGAGTCGAGTGTACGTCAGGCGATGCTCGAGTGGCTGGATATCACGAAACCGGGCGATGAAACGCTTGAATGCCTCGCGGCAAGCGCCACGGATGCTGATGAGAAGACCCGCCTCAAAAGGTGGGCCAGTGGCGATGAGGATATCGAAGGATGGGATTTGCTTGATATCCTGCACACCTGCCCCGCGGCGCGCCCGTCCATTGGAGAGTTCGTTTCCCGGCTTGGTCAGCTGCAGCCGCGGCTCTTTTCCATCGCTTCATCGCCCAGAGTCCATCCGGACGAGGTGCATCTGACAGTGGGCGTGGTGCGTTACGAACTCAACGAACGGCAGCATAAGGGTGTGGCATCCTGCTTCATCGCCGATCGCCTGCAGAGAAACGACCAGGTTCCGATCTACATTCAACCGAACTACGGCTTCCGTCTCCCCCTGGACGGGGACAGACCTGTCATCATGATCGGCCCGGGTACCGGCGTCGCTCCTTTCCGTGCCTTTCTCGAAGAACGCAAGGTGCGCGGTGCGCGCGGCAAAAACTGGCTCTTTTTCGGTAATCCCCACTCCGCGACAGATTTCTTCTATCGCGACGAGTTGCGGGGCTTTCTGCACGATGGAATATTGACGCGACTCGATACCGCCTTTTCGAGGGATCAGCGCGACAAGATTTACGTGCAACAATTGATGTTACAACATTCACAGGAGTTTTGGTCGTGGTTACAGGAGGGGGCAGTATTGTATGTCTGCGGGGATGCAACGCGCATGGCGCGGGATGTGCATGAGATGCTGCACCGTATCGCCGTACAACGCGGCATGCTCTCCGAAGGGGCGGCTGTTGACTATGTGAAGCAACTCGCTGCGGAGTCGCGTTACCTGCGGGACGTTTACTGACGTGCTGGACAACAACCCGGCCATGGTTCGTACGGTCTGCCCCTATTGTGGTGTTGGGTGTGGAATACTCGCGTCGGTATCCAGGACGGGAAATATAGCAATCAAGGGTGACCCGGATCACCCGGCCAACTTTGGCCGTCTTTGTTCCAAGGGTGCTGCACTTGATGAAACTGTCGACCTCAATGATCGATTACTGTATCCCGAAATCAATGGAAAGCAGGCAGATTGGGATGCAGTGCTGGACAAGGTCGCGGGCACACTGAAAAAGTCCATTCAGAATTACGGGCCACAGTCGGTGGCTTTCTACGTTTCAGGCCAATTACTCACAGAAGATTATTATGTCGCCAATAAACTCATGAAGGGATTTATCGGCACGGCAAATATTGATACCAATTCGCGCCTGTGCATGGCATCTGCTGTAGCTGGTCATAAACGCGCCTTCGGTGCGGATACTGTTCCCTGCAATTATGAAGATCTTGAACAGGCGGATCTTATCCTGATCATCGGTTCCAACACCGCCTGGTGTCATCCCGTTATCTACCAACGCATTGTCAAGGCAAAAGCTGAAAATCCCGCATTAAAAATTGTAGTGATCGATCCACGCCGCACGGCGACCTGCGAACATGCGGATCTGCACCTGCCGTTAAAACCAGGCACCGATGTTGTCCTGTTTAATGGCCTGCTGAATCACCTGCACCAGGAAGATACACTTGACCGGAAATTTCTGGCACAGCACACAGAAGGATTCACCGCAGCGATCAATGCCGCCAATAAGAGTGCACCGTCGATTCCCCATGTGGCGCGAGTCTGTAATCTCCCTGAACCCGATGTCGCGGAATTCTTCCATCTGTTTACGAGCATAAAAAAAACAGTCAGCCTGTTTTCCCAGGGCGTCAATCAGTCAAGCAGTGGCACTGATAAAGTGAATGCCATTATTAATTGCCATTTAGCAACAGGACGTATTGGTAAACGTGGAATGGGGCCATTCTCGATTACCGGTCAACCCAACGCCATGGGAGGTCGGGAAGTCGGTGGACTGTCCAATCAATTGGCGGCGCATATGGAGATTGAATATCCGGAACACAGAGACCGCGTGCAGCGTTTCTGGAATGCGCCCGTCATTGCTGATAAACCAGGTCTTAAGGCCGTGGATTTATTCGAGGCAGTCTATCGCGGTGAAATCCGCGTGCTATGGATCATGGCAACCAATCCGGTGGTCAGTATGCCGGATGCTGATCGGGTGCGCGCGGCATTGCAAAAATGCGAAACGGTGATTGTTTCTGATTGTATTCGATCGACGGACACTGCACTCCATGCAGACGTGCTCCTGCCAGCACTGACCTGGGGTGAAAAGGACGGAACCGTCACTAATTCCGAACGCCGGATTTCACGGCAACGTAAATTTCTGCCGGTTGTAGGTGATGCACGGCCTGACTGGTGGATCATTACCCAGGCGGCACGGCGCATGGGATTTGCAGAAGCATTCCCGTATGAAACACCTGACGACGTCTTTCGGGAACATGCCGCACTTTCCGGTTTTGAAAATAATGGTGAACGCGATTTTGATATCTCCGCCCTGGCAGATTTGGACAATGCCGGTTACGATAATTTAATCCCCGTACAATGGCCCATTAGTCCCTCCCGGAAAATTAACGGGCACTTATTTTCCGATGGTCGCTTCTTTCATACTGGAGGCAAGGCAAGATTCGTGGCTGTTGAACCGTTCCATCCTGCTCATGCAACCGATGCAC
Organism: Gammaproteobacteria bacterium; assembly: GCA_016198885.1. Classification (GTDB taxonomy): domain Bacteria; phylum Pseudomonadota; class Gammaproteobacteria; order Eutrophobiales; family Eutrophobiaceae; genus JAENIZ01. The sequence goes on along the minus strand of JACQHV010000201.1, from coordinate 7,576 downwards.
AATATCCGCTGATCCTGAACACTGGGCGCGTGCGCGATCACTGGCATACCCTGACACGCACCGGTAAATCCCCTCGATTATCGGCGCACACCAGTGAACCCTATATAGAGATCCATCCTGAGGATGCACAACTATTTGATCTGGACGACGGGACACTGGCGCGTGTGCAGAGTCGCTGGGGTTCTGCCATCGCAAGGACCAGATTTTCAAAGCACCAGTACCGGGGCAGTCTGTTCATCCCCATGCACTGGAATGATCAATTCGCCTCATCGGGACGGATTGATGCGGTGGTGAATCCGGTTGTTGATCCGATCTCCGGACAACCGGAATTGAAGTATACCCCGGTCAGAATTTCTCCCGTGGAGACAACATGGGAAGGATTTTTCCTGACACGGGATGATAATGACATCAGACCATTTGCACATTGCTGGACACGCTCACGCGGCTATGGATATTGGTGTTACGAGATCGCTGGCGAGAAACGACCGGAGGACTGGTTTCACTGGGCCAGATCACTTATGCAAGCGGAAAAACTTCAAAACGAATGGCTTGAGTACAGTGACGCCACGATAGGCCGTTATCGCGCAGCGAGTATACGGAATGGCAGGCTTGAAAGCTGCCTGTTCATCGCCCCGGATTATTCCCGGTTACCTGACAGAAACTGGCTGCGGGACCTGTTTAAAGACAAAACCCTGGAGAAAATCGAACGCGCCTGTCTGCTTGCAGGGCAACCCTTCAGCAACCGGAAAAATTGCGGACCGATCGTATGCTCCTGCTTTACGGTAGGGAGAAACACCATCCTCAAGACTATTATCGAACAGAACATTAATAATGTAGAAGATATCGGGAGATTACTTCAGGCCGGCACCAACTGCGGTTCCTGCCTGCCTGAGCTCCGTGAACTGATCCAGAATTAAAACATCGTCACCAACGCTGCGTGATCTTACGGCAGTAGATTCAATCCTCTAGAGCATTCAGCATTCTTTGCTCCCCGAATAATAAAGGGTATTATCTTGATGACTAACATGCATAATTTTCAATAAAAATTACAACGCTTGATTTTCAATCAGTACTGAATCAAAAAAATGAAACTCGCTACTTTCCTTTATAAACAAAAATCCCTTATCGGTGCGGTTGTTTATGATCAGGTTGTTCCTTTTGACCTGCAAGGTTCTCTCAACATGATGCAGTTTCTGGGTGGAGGACCCAATCAACAGAAACAATTACAGGAAAAGATTGATTCCGGCAAAGACCGGATAGACCTTGCCGATGTTAAATTACAAGCGTCAATCCAGCGTCCCGGAAAATTTTTTGGTGTGGGCCTGAATTACGCCGATCACATTGCCGAGACCGGACTGGAAAAACCGGAATACCCGACCTTCTTCAATAAACAAAGCACCTGTGTCATTGGCCCCGGACAGGCCATTCACCGTCCCCGCGTATCAGAGAAGCTGGATTACGAAGGTGAACTTGGATTAGTGATCGGACGGCGCTGCCGCCACGTCACCAGAAAACAGGCAAAAGAAGTTATTGCCGGTTATCTCGTTTGCAATGATGTCTCAGTGCGTGACTGGCAGATGCGATCACATACCTGGACGCTGGGAAAATCTTTTGACACCCATGGCCCTATCGGCCCCTGGATCGTGACGCCGGATGAGATCGGTGATCCGCATAATCTCTTTATCAAGACCTGGGTCAACGCCGATCTGCGTCAATCATCAAATACAAAAAATCTTATTTTTGATTGTTATTATCTCGTGGAATATCTCTCGACGGTCATGACACTGGAACCGGGGGACATCATTGCAACAGGGACAAGCAGCGGCGTCGGTGTAAAGATGAACCCGCGTGGTTACATGAAACCCGGCGACACTGTGCGCGTTGAGATCGAAAAGATCGGCGTACTGGAAAACCCGGTGATTGAAGAACCGGATAACACTTCAATTATAGAATAGCAACCCTGCTTACATCGCAAACTGATCGGGACTGATGGTTTGCAGTACCGTTTGTATTTGTTCGAGACGGCGCATGGGATCATCCATCTCAAGCAGGATCTGTTTATCAGCCAATTCTATTGGCAATAGTTCGGCCAGGCGGCAGCTCACCCAACCGGCTTTCATAAACTTTTCGTGTTCTGTACGGTAAGGAAGTTCAAATTTGGCAGCAATCTGGCGCAGCATGTCTGACAGCACCTGGAATTCTACCGGCAGTTCCTTGTCTTTATCATCATCTATAACTTCAACATCGCCTTCCAGCAATTGATTCTGACGTACACGCTTTTGTAAAACCCGGAATCGCCTGTCGCCTTGAGCGGTAATCCTTAACAGGCCATCTTCCCCTTTTTCCCAATCAAAGATGCGGGCCAATGTCCCTACTCCATGGCACTCCGCGGGATCGCCGACCTCGCTACCTGCACTGATGAGGCACACTCCGAATCCGGATCCGGTACGCATGCATTCGCTGACCATGTCCAGATACCGTAATTCAAAAATACGCAAGGGTAGTACACCCTCCGGAAACAGGACTGCATAGAGAGGAAAAAGCGGGATAGTTAACATGCTGCCATAGAGCGACTAACGCGTTTCATTCAGTCAGGCGGTCTTCAGAGCTTCCTGCAAACGATGATGTATGCCGCCGAAATCCCCATTACTCATTATTACTATCTGGTCATTTGGCTGCGCCATACTGACTGCTGTATGAATTATTGCGTCAATATCCGTAAAAACCTGACGCCTTTGTCCCAGACTTTCAGTACACCGGGAAAGGTCCCATTGCAGATCTCCTGGTTGATATAACAGAATCCGGTCAGCGTTCATAAATGAATCTGCCAGGGTTTCCTGATGAACACCTTTACGCATTGTGTTTGAACGCGGCTCCATGATTGCAATGATCCTTTTCCGTCCGACGCGTTGGCGAAGAGCAGCGAGCGTCGCCTCAATCGCTGTTGGATGATGTGCAAAATCATCATAGACCGTGACTCCGTTAATTACTGCAAGTTGTTCCATGCGCCGTTTGACGTTCTTGAATTCTGCCAATGCCTCACAAACGAGGCCCGAATCGATACCAATATGGTTTGCTGCGGCTGTGGCAGCGAGGGCGTTATCCGCGTTATGGCGTCCGATCAGATCCCAGCGAACTACTCCTCCCGGAGTATTATCAATATTGATTTCAAATTCACTGTAGTCATCACGTAACGGCTTTGATATCCATCTTGCATCTCCTTCCCCGAAATACTCTACCGGTGACCAGCACCCCATCTCCAATACCTTGCTGATCTCCATATCTCCCTGCCGGGCAATGATCAAGCCATGGTTGGGGACGATCCTGACCAGATGATGAAACTCACGTCTGATTGCAGCAAGATCATGAAAAATATCCGCATGCTCATACTCGATATTATTGATAATCAGGGTGGAAGGACGATAGTGAATGAATTTTGACCGCTTATCAAAAAACGCCGTGTCGTATTCATCGGCCTCGACCACAAAGTAATCAGCCCCCCCAAGACGTGCAGAACAACTGAAATTTTCAGCGATCCCGCCGATCACAAACCCCGGATTCAGGCCAGCCACCTCGAGTATCCAGGCCAGAATAGAGGTGGTTGTTGTCTTGCCGTGAGTACCGGAGACAGCCAGGACATGCCGGCCCTGCAATACATATTCATTCAACCATTGCGGTCCGGAGATATATTTCAAATCGTTATTCAGGATGTATTCAACAACGGGATTACCCCGTGATAAGGCATTACCGATAATCACAAGATCAGGGACAGGTTCCAGATGGGCAGGATCATACCCTTCCAGCAGATTGATGCCCTGTTCTGCAAGCTGAGTACTCATAGGAGGATAGACATTGGCATCCGAGCCACTGACCTGATGTCCAAGCTCACGGGCAAGTAATGCAATACCACCCATAAAGGTACCGCAAATACCAAGAATATGAATTCTCATCAGGTCCTTAGATCCGGTAACAGGATGGAAATAATCATTGAAGTAATAAAAATATAGGTCAGGGCAAATACAATACCAAAACCAAAGGTAGTATCCATCGCATGCCGCAGGATATGCGCCATGACAAGAACATTCCAGATAATCAATAACACGTATATAAACAAGATGATTGCCTGGAGTAATTGGTCATTTTGCGCCAGTGCACCTCCATAAAACAGGGGTAATGCAATCAGACCTATTATGAATCCCGTCCCCGACAATGCCATCAGGGTTTGTAACCAGCGTTCGGGATGATGATTCAGCCTGACAATACCTATTGTGATTAGGGCGACGAGCATCGTCTCGATGATGCTGGCGAGGATTGCATCCAGCAGGGACGCTGCGTACAGGGCAAGAACAAAATTGACAATCGTATATACTACGATGCAAACCGCCAGTAGATCATAAGACTTCGGGAGATCCTGCGGCCCCGTACGCAGAAGGCAGATGTTAAAAAATGCCTTGAACAAGGTGCTGATGAACGTATACATGGTGAACTTATATCAAATCATCTGTTCAGCAGGTTGCAAATAGTCATGCACATGGTGATTGACCTCTATGTGTATCCGGGATAATCACCATTTGTTCCGGTATTGCGCATAATCATATTCTTTTTGCAGATGAAGTTTGTTGCTGGAATCCAGTGAGTAGATTGTTGGCAGGTTGATACCATTGAACATGTTCGCCTTGACCAGCATATACGCACCGACATTTGCAAAGATTATCCTGTTGCCAGGTTGCAATTCATCAGCAAAACAATAATCACCGAATAAATCGCCACTCAGACAACTTGCTCCAACCAGTTGATATTCGTATTCGCCATTCCGGCACTCCTGCATGACAACAGGTTTATATTGATATTCAAAAACCTCGGGCAGGTGATTTACCGTAGTATCAAGAACTGCAACAGTCTTTCCTCCGGAATCAAACAGATCAATAACCGTAGCAATGAGATAACCTGCACTGTTGACAATCCCCTTGCCCGGTTCAAAAAACACATCCTGTCCATTCTGTTGTTTAAGTTCCGTGACAATACTGCAAAGCATATCAAGCTGCGCCATGTCACTGAATAAATACCCGCCCCCCACATTAATCCACTTCAGTCGGGACACAAAATCACCCATGACATCTTTTACTTTGTTGATGGTCTCACCCAGTTCCTGAAAATTTTCAGATTCACAATTATTATGGATATGAATGCCGTTGATGCCTGCAAATGTTTCTGAATGCTGTTCTCTCAGGTATGCCAGTTGTGACAACGGGATTCCCAGTTTGGAATAACCCCGGCATGGATTAAATCTGTCATCTTCAACAAAAGATAGTTCAGGATTGACGCGCAAACCGCAATTTAAATCTCCAACAAATTTCTTGCATCGTTGCCATTGCGATTGTGAATTAAAACTCATGTAATTGCTGATCTTCGCAATGTGCGGGATATCCTCATCTCTGAGTCCGGGACTGGTTACATGAATACTGCCTTTTTCACCAAGCATCTCCCGCGCCAGATTGCATTCAAACAGTGAGCTCACTGAAAAACCATCGACATAATCTGAAATGATATCGAGCAGGGCAGAAAACGACAGCGCCTTGACAGAATAAAGAATATGACAACCACTTTGTTCCTTCGCCTTCACCAGTAACTCAAGTTTATTAATAACAGCGGATTCGTCATAGACAAACGCAGGGGTGGATAGACTGCTATCTCCCGATAATGGCAGGAGATGATCATTGAATTGTTGGGATAGTGACATTATCGTCCTGGTCTTTCGATTTTAATTCACTCAGCCGATGATTGATAAACCAGATCGGTTGTTTGACGGCGGCATTGACTCACTCATATATGACCAGTTAAGGTTAACATCTCACTGGTTATTACATTACATCAAAAATATGAAATATACTCCAATGAGAATTAACAAAATCTTGCTTTCCACCTTGTTTGGTCTGGGCATTTCATTTTCATGCTGCGCGGATCCTGCTGAAGCCGGAGATAATGCAGCTGAACAGCCATCGGAATACCTGGATTCGAATGAAATCACTGAAGACGATTATAATATGATGATGGATTATGCCACCCGTTATGATCAATGTCTGAATGAAAAGTCATTTGCTGAGATCAATAATTACAATGACCCACGGCATGTGGTTGACACCGCAATGAAACAATGCGCTTTTGAACTCGAGGAACTCAATCAGCAGATGTCAGACAGAAAGTTCCCGCCTATATACCGGCAAAAATTTATTCAAAGGACCAGTAATCGTGCAGCGGGAGATACATTACGTATCATCATGATGGAAATGGCATCCCGGCAAACCCCGTCAGAATAAAATCAAATGACTTAATAACCCGGACTCAGATAACATCAGGGAAGATATATGGCGCCAGTTCCTTCAAGGCCTTTTCATAAACATGGCGTTTGAATGCAACCACCTGTCTGACGGGATCCCAGTAATCTATCCAGCACCAGTTATCAAATTCCGGCTTGCTCGAATTATCAAGTTTGACATGGCTTTCATCAACCAGTAGACGCAACAGATACCAAATCTGCTTTTGGCCTATACAGATCGGGCTGGTATTGTAGCGAATAAATTGCTTTGGCAACCAGTAACGCAACCAGTCATCCGTGCTGGCAATAATTTCTACATGTTCAGGGAGGAGGCCGATTTCCTCCTTCAGCTCACGATACATGGCCGTTTCAGCAGTCTCATTCACATTGATTCCACCCTGTGGAAACTGCCAGGCCTCCATGCCCGCCCGGCGCGCCCAGAATAACTTGCCGTTCTGATTACAAAGGAGAATACCTACATTAGCCCTGAAGCCATCTGAATCAATCATTTTGTACAAGTAAGTTTAACGTTACTCATGATTTTCCATAAAAATGCCCCAATCCGCAAATCCCGCTCAGGAATCCGGAAGCCAGAATCCAGGATTCTGGCTTCCGGATTCTGACTCCTCATTACCAGATTTTACCTGCAGGTAAATTATCCCTAGACTACGCGCCTTGAAACAAAACCCGGAAATATCAGCTGCATGAAACTGGCCATATTTGATCTGGATAACACCTTACTCTGCGGAGATAGTGATTACTTATGGGGACAGTTTCTCTGCGAACACGGTTACACCGATACAAAAACTCATAAAGACGAGCACAAGCGTTACTATGACGATTACAAGTCCGGCAGACTGAATATCAATGAATTTCTGGAATTCCAGCTTCGGCCACTGGTGGGAGTCGATCCCGATACTTTATCGGCACGGCGCGAACAATACCTGGATGAGAAGATAAAACCGATTATATTAAACAAGGCCGTGAATTTACTGGATGATCACAAACAGCAAGGACATGTCCTGTTAATCATCACGGCAACCAATCGATTCCTGACAGAACCCATTGCCGGATTATTCGGCGTGGATAATCTCATCGCATCAGACGTTGAAATAATGGATGGGTTCTATACCGGAAAGCCATTGGGTATACCCTCTTATGCAGATGGCAAGGTAACAAAATTGCAATCATGGCTACTGAAACACCAGTACGTACCGGATGAATACTGGTTCTACAGCGATTCGCATAATGACCTTCCAT
>JACQHV010000203.1 GCA_016198885.1 Gammaproteobacteria bacterium | reverse complement strand
GCAGCTTCAGCAGCTTCAGCTTCTTCGCCAGTCTCAGGTGCTGCTTCTGCTCCGGCTTCTTCTGTCCCGGTTTTCTCTTCTGCTCCTGTTTTGGCTGCTCCTGCTTCTGCCTCAGGTTCTGCTTCTGTCCCGGCTTCTACATTAGCTGCAGCTTCCGCATCTGCACGGTGGACAGATAATCTTTCCGTATAATCCACCCCGTGTATTCTGAGTGTGTATGATGAACCACCATTTCCTGACTGAAGATCAAACGCTGCCGGTTTTTTCATCAGGGTGCTGAACTCTGTGATTTCTCCCGGCGCATGGGTTATTTGATCAAACCTGAGACCGAATTTGTGTGCTTTGTCCTGCGGCTTATCCCCGCCAAAAGGAATGGAATAATAAAGCATAACCTGTTGATCCAGCACAGGCTCTATTGCCAGGGCAGATGAACAGACAGAAAATAATACCACAATCAACAATGCAGAAAATTTGTACATATCTCCCTCCCCCTGATTACACATATTATCCACTGAGAGTAGATTAGCTAATGAATAATGTAAATAATATTAACATTATTTTATTATCCCCATAACTACATATTCAAAGCTCACCTGTTATAAGATTCCTATTATCTACCTTGATTAGTGTTCTTACATTTAATACCGCAACACAGGATGTCCGGCTTTTTGGTAAATCAGTCTATCGTCCCATTGATTTTACCCAGGAGCGTCTTACGGAACTGACAAAACAGTTAAAAGAATCAAAGGTTGACATTATCTGCCTGCAGGAATTCTTTCATGCTGATCTTCAGAAACACCTCTTTACATCTCTTAAATCTGAATATCCCTATGCTGCGGGATTTGCCCGGACTGGATTTAAATTACGTCTGGGAAATGAGCTGTTGATTCTCTCCAGGTTTCCCCTCGAAAATGGAAAACTGGCCCGCTTTAATCATGCAACTTTTGGAGAACGGGTATTTACCAGCAAAGGCATGTATAAGATCAATATCGAAATACCCGGCATTGAAAAACTGCAACTGATTACCTTTCATATGACCGCAGGAGGATTACTGAATCATCCTGAATCGAAAAAAATGGAGGCAATTCGTTCCGCTCAAATCCGGCAATTACTTGAATTCACATCTGAAAACATTCCTACAATTCTTGCGGGTGATTTGAATGCTGGACCTGAATCATCAAAGGATAATTATTATCAATTATTGCAGAAAGGATTGATTGATGCTTTTACACACGGGAATGGTGATGGGATTACCTGGGATCCGGTGAATCCACTGGTAGTCTCGGGCGATGAAAATCATCTGCCGCCACAGAGGATCGATCATATTTTTCTAAACAGGAAAGCTGCAAACAAGCTCGAACCAAAGAACAGTCGTATTGTATTGAATGAGATTTCCGTAAATTTATCAGACGGGAGGAAAATAACAGTATCTGATCACTATGGTGTCCAGGTGGATTTCAATCTTGCCTGAATTATTAATATCATAATTGAAGATTTCTGAACTAGATTTCAGTCGTTCCCCGTGAATTGCGCTCTCTGCTGATATTTCCCAAAGCTTCCTCGAGTTGTTTCATTATTTCTTCCATGCGCTGCCTGAGTTCCGGAATTCTTTCCCGCAAATTTTCCTCGATTTTTCCTATCTCCTTCTGCACCTGGGGGAGGGTTTTCTGGATTTCCGTCAGAGATCGATCGAGTCCATCAGCAAATTGTCTGCTTAAATCGGTCAGGTTTCCCATTACTCTGGCCACCGCACCGCTGCTCGAGACAGAAGCTACTGTTGCATCATAATCCACTTTCCACTGTTTATTTTCCTGCAGCAACACTGTTTTAAGGGGGAGCTTGAACGGATCATCACCAGAGATGGCAACAGTCGTGTCAACCCATGCCTGTTCTCCATCAATCACCGTTCTACCGAGTGATACTTCGCCTATGGGAAGAATGTTTTCTGTCAGATCTTTTTTGTCAAGTGAGGCAGAAGATACATAATTGCGCACAGCACGGACGTCCTTGTTTTGCACGGCCGTCCAGAAACGTTCAGATACCTCTATGGGTGTCAGATTTGCCGCACATCCGTAGAGCACCAAATTGAAAATCAGAAATGTAAATGTTCTGGAAAAGAATTTTACGTTCATCATAAAAAAACTCTCCATTGCCAATCCCTAATACCCCTTTGATAATTTTGTAGTACGGTAATTCCCTTATATTTTAATATTGATGATTCCGGCAATGAATAAGTCAACTAATTAATTTGCATGATTAATTTGGCCAATAGATCAGGATTCTGATGATAAAATTATGTGCCTCTTCCAGAGAAAATACACAGATGGAATTACAATCAAGGTCAGAAACGTCGAGCTCACCATGCCGCCAACCATGGGCGCGGCGATGCGGCGCATGACCTCTGAGCCGGTGCCACTGCCCAGCATAATCGGCAGCAGGCCGCCAATAATCGCCATGACTGTCATGACCTTGGGCCGCAGCCGGAGCAATGCTCCCTCCACCACTGCATCGATCAATTCCTCGTGTTTCATGACACGTTTCTCGACTGCTGCTGTCTGCGCGCGTTGTACAAAAGCATGATCGAGGAACACGAGCATCACCACACCGGTCTCCGCCGCCACTCCGGCCAGTGCGATGAAACCCACTGCCACCGCAACCGAGAGATGGTAGTCGAGCAAATAAAGAAACCAGACACCCCCCACGAGGGCGAAGGGAAGTGACGCCAGGATAATCATGGTTTCGGTAAAATTACGGAAGTTGAGATAGAGCAGCAGCATGATGATGGCAAGTGTTACGGGTACGATGACTTCAAGCCGTTCCTTGGCACGTTCAAGGTATTCGAACTGCCCGGACCAGGTAAGTGAATAACCGGGCGGGAGCGTGACTTCCGCAGCGATACGCCGTTTTGCCTCCTCCACGTAACCACCCAGGTCACGGCCCTGGGTATCGATAAACACCCAGCCGTTCAGGCGTGCGTTTTCACTTTTGATCATGTCCGGACCTTCTTCGATGCGGATATCGGCGATCTGTCCCAGCGGTATGCGCGCTCGGGATGGTGTCACCACCGGCATCATCCGGAGTTTTTCCACCGAATCGCGTACCGCACGCGGATAGCGCAGATTCACCGGATAACGTTCCAGCCCCTCGACTGTCCAGGTCACGTTGGTACCGCCAACCGCAGTATTGACGATCTCCTGCACATCTTTGATGTTAAGACCGAGTCGGGCCGCCTCCAGCCGGTTAATATCGACTGTGATATAACGGCCGCCGGCTACACGCTCGGCATAGGCCGAGGAGGTACCGGGGATCTCCTTCATCACCCTCTCAACTTCTCGGCCGATGGCCTGAATGGTCTTGAGATCCGGTCCCGCAATCTTGACGCCGACCGGCGTTTTGATGCCGGTGGCAAGCATGTCGATGCGGGTCTTGATCGGCATCACCCAGGCGTTGGCGAGTCCGGGAAGGTGAACACGCTGTTGCAATTCCTCCCTGAGCCGCTCCGGGGTCATACCGGGGCGCCATTCATCACGTGGTTTGAGTTTGACCACGGTTTCCACCATGGACAGCGGTGCCGGATCGGTTGCGGTATCAGCACGGCCGATTTTGCCGAACACATGCTCAACCTCGGGTACCGTGCGGATCAGACGATCGGTCTGCTGCAGGATCTGCTGCGCCTTGCCGATCGAGAGCGCCGGCAACGTGGTCGGCATGTACATGAGATCACCCTCATCGAGCTCCGGCATGAATTCACTGCCGAGATACTGCACCGGCCATAAGCCAATCACAGTAATCAGGATAGCCAGTACTACAATCGTCTTCGGCAGGCGTAACGCCACGCCAATAAACGGCCGGTACAACCACATCAGCAGACGGTTAATCGGATTCCTGTGTTCGGGTATCACGTGGCCGCGAATACAGAGGCCCATCAACACCGGCACCAGTGTCACGGCCAGTCCCGCTGCGGCTGCCATAGCATAAGTTTTGGTGTATGCCAGTGGCTTGAATAACCTCCCTTCCTGTGCCTCAAGTGCAAATACCGGCAGGAAGCTGATAGTGATGATGATAAGCGAGAAGAATAGCGGCGGTCCGACTTCGCGCGCGGCCTGAAATACCAGTAACCAGCGATCATGAATCGCATCACCTGCACGTTCCAGATGTTTGTGTACGTTTTCGATCATTACGATCGCAGCATCGACCATGGCGCCAATGGCAATTGCTATTCCGCCGAGCGACATGATGTTGGCATTGATGCCCTGTACGTACATGATGAGGAAAGCGGTGAGGATTCCGAGCGGCAAACTGATCACTACCACCAGCGACGAGCGCAGATGGAAGAGGAACACTGCGCAGACGAGGGCAACAACGATAAATTCCTCGATGAGTCTGTCGGTGAGTGTAGCAATCGCACGGTCAATCAGATCAGAGCGATCATAAGTTTCAATGAGTTCGACCCCCTGTGGCAGACTTTTCTTTAATTCAGCAAGCTTTTCCTTGACTGCAGCAATAGTTTCACGCGCATTTTCGCCGAAGCGCATGACTATGATCGCTCCCACCGTTTCACCTTCACCGTCAAGTTCAGCAATACCGCGACGTTGATCAGGCCCCAGGTGGATATCCGCCACATCCTGCAGCAGGATGGGTGTGCCGCGGGCATTGACGCCAAGCGGTATCACATTGAGTTGCTCGACACCATTGACATATCCGGTGACGCGCACTACATACTCGGCTTCTGCCAGTTCGATGACCGAACCACTATCTTCCTGATTACCTCCCTGGATCGCATCCCTGATTTGGGCGAGCGTCAAACCATAGGCGCGCAATCGATCCGGATCGACTACAACCTGGTATTGCCTTACATAACCGCCGACCGTTGCGACCTCAGCTACCCCTGCAACCGCCTGCAACTCATATTTCAGGAACCAGTCCTGCAATGAACGCAGTTGTGAGAGATCATGGCGGCCTGAGCGATCGATCAGCGCGTAGTTATACACCCAGCCCACGCCGGTGGCGTCAGGGCCGAGTGCCGGCCGCGCATCAGACGGCAGCCGTGGTGTGACCTGGCTTAAATACTCAAGTACGCGTGAACGCGCCCAGTAGAGATCCGTGCCATCCTCAAAAATTACATAGACATAGGAATCGCCGAAGTTGGAAAAACCGCGCACCGTTACCGCCCCTGGCACAGCGAGGAGCGCAGTAGTAAGTGGATAAGTTACTTGATCCTCGATGACCTGCGGTGCCTGGCCGGGCCAGACGGTCTTGATGATTACCTGCACATCGGAGAGGTCAGGGATCGCATCAACCGGCGTGTGACGCACGGTGTAAACACCACTCACGGTGAGTAATGCGGCAATGAACAGGATCAGGAAACGATTATGCAGCGACCAATGAATGATGTGTTCGATCATGGCGCTATCTCCACATTCCCCCCACCACCCTGCCCCTCGATGGGGGAAGGAGGGAGAGGAGGTATCGTTCGCTTCTCCATTGGCGTCATGCGCCGGAAGCTCGCCTTCAGACTTGCCTCCGAATCCAGCAGGAACTGCGCAGAAACGACGACCTGATCTCCTTCTGCCAGTCCCTCCAGCACCTCAACACGCTCATCACTTTCGATACCTGTAATGATTGCGCGCGGTGCGAATCGCCCTTCACCGAGCGCAAGTATTACGCGCTCACCTTCACCATCCCTGATCACCGCATCGCGCGGTACTGTGAGCACATCCATGCGCGGGCTGGCGAGGATATTGATGTGTGCGAACATGTTGGGTTTCAGTGCCTCATCCGGATTATCAAACCTGAGCCGCACCTTGAGCGTACGCGTCACAGGATCGAGGTCCGGATAGATGTAGTCCACACTGCCTTTCCAGATACGTTCCGGCATTGAAGGGATGCGCGCTTCCGCCTGCTGGCCGGCTTCGACCCAGGCTACATAACGCTCGAATACTTCGGCCAGCAGCCAAACGCTGCCCAGATCCACCAATGTCATGGTCTCGGTGGCGGGTTCGACATACATGCCTTCGCGCACCTTCAGGTCGGAAACCACGCCTGCCTGATGCGCGAAGACGCTGATAGTACGCTCGGCCTTGCGGGATTGCGTCAATGCTTCAATCTGTGAGGTCGATACGCCGAGGGCCTTGAGCTTCTGGCGTGAGGCGTTGATTAACCGCTCATTACCGCGCTCGTACGCCTGCAAGAATTCCTCCTGCGCATTGACCAGCGTCGGTGAATACAGTGTGAACAGCAGATCTCCTCTGGCGACACGATCGCCGATGGTGTTTACCGCTAGTCGCTCTATCCAGCCCTCGGTGCGCAGATGCACGTGGCCAATGAGTGATTCGTTGTATCCGACATAACCAACGGTATCGATACGTCGCGAAAGTGTAGTGCGTTCCACCTTTTCTGTGCGCACACCGAGGTTGTTCACAACCTCCGGTTGCACAGTCACTATCGTGGGAACCCCTGATTCAGCATCGCCGTTCGTCTCATCTTCATAAACAGGGATGTAATCCATGCCCATAGAGTCTTTTTTGGGAACCGGCGAAATGTCAGGCTGACCCATTGGATTGCGGTAGTAAAGAATTTCCCGCTCTCCTGTGACCGCCCCGGATTCTGATCCGGCACTGGCGAGTGATACCAGATCCATTCCGCAAATCGGGCAGCGCCCGAGTTTATGGCTCGTCACCTGCGGATGCATCGGACAGTAATACGCCGGATCGAGATGTTTTACGGCATGCTCCAGTGCCGTTTCATAATGTGGTTTGGCCTGGTACAGATTATCGAGCACTGCTGCAACGATTTTTTCACCACGTTGTAACCAGACCAGGTTTATACCACGATCTGCTCCAAACCAGACGCCTAGTGAGATCACAAGCAACAGTAACGCAATAACGGTGCGTGACCAATTTTTCTTTTTCATAATGGTTCTCCGCGCAGGTACAGCAGATTGATGCGGCTTTTCGCAGAGTCCGCACGCACACGTAACATCTCCAGTTCAGTCTCCAACGCGAGCACTCGTGTGCGCACCAGAGTTTCGAAATCAGCAAGATCGCTTTGATAAGCATTGAATACTGCTTCCTGGGTCTGCTCTGCTTCGATCACTGCGCGCGAGCGATAGAGTTCAAGCCGGCGTTCGAGTCGCTCAAGATTCGCATACTCGCCTTCTGCAAGCCGTATAAGCTCGCGCAGGCGATCAGCGCGTCCGTAGCGGGCCGCCACCGCTTCCTGCTCACTGGCAGCCAGCTGCCGATCCTGACGTTTGTCTGTGAAGATCGGCAGCGACATCCTCAATATTACGCCTGCGAAATCAGGACCTGTTTGCAAATCGAAGTCGCTGGCAGTGTTATCAGACAGCATGAAGTCCAGCATCCATTGCGGCTTGTATTGCTCGTTAGCGATTGCCACTGATTTTTGCGCGCCATCTATAACAGCGTCCTCGATTGCCAGCAGTGGATGTTCCGGCAGTCGTGCGCTGATTTCGTCAAGCGCCGGCGGCTCGGCTAAAGCAGGGAATTCCGGCGGCAGCGGCCGTGCAGCATGCGTTATCGTGACCCATTTAGCCAGTTCCGCACGTGCAATTGCAATCTCTCCACGCGTTTCTTCAATGCGATCCTCAATAAGCGAGAGTTCGAGCTGGGCACGAATAACATCGTGCTGATTATCACGCCCCTCCGCGTACTGGCGCTCCGTAATATCGACCATTTCTCCAAACAGGTCACGATTCAATTCAAGTATGCGCCTGGCTTCCTGCTGGTAATACAATTCCACGTAAGTATTGCGAACCTCACGTAGAACGAGCAGGCGTTGATTCATTACACGCGCCTTTTCGGCATTAGCCATCGAGCTCATGCGTTCGCTTCGGTATTTAAGCGTGCGCCCGGCGGGAAAGGTCTGGCTTAATCCAAGGCGTACTTCCGTATCTTCGTGGTCACCGAGATCGAAATTATTGAGTGGCACCTCGGCAATGCCAAGACTGAGCTCCGGATCAGGCAATTGCCCTTCGGCTACAGCACGCTCTGATAAGGCCGCGGTCTGCGCCTGAAATTGTGCGATCACTGGATCGGATTCCAGCGCATGCTGCTCTGCTTCGGTCAGTGTCAAAAAACCGGTCGCGTTTCCTTCCGCAAATGCATCAGATAACGCACATATCAATAAAACAATTGGTATAAAAACTTTTTGCCCTGGCGTGACTTTAATGTTCATGATCAATCTCCTTGCAAGAAAATCTTGGGAAAACCAAGAAATAACTTCCTACAAGCAGAAGATCAAATCAAGAGTACACAATACAGCAGTGTTGGATGAACGGGTAAATAAGAAGGTGGCAGTAAATCAAATGAAACACTAACAGTCTTTTTTATTTGTAAATCATTCCATCCGGAAATTAATGGTTGATAGTGTGCATTCGTTAATTTTATCGTTTGAACGATTGTATCAGCAGAATTGAGTACAGGTTCTACTGCTTCACAAGATACACATTTGTCCTGGTCATGCATGTGACCACTGGATTTATTTTCTCCATTATAAAAAGGACAACAACGATGTGAATGGCCTTCAAGCATGGCAGCCTGGACACAGGGTGCAATGGCAAAAGACAACCACATTGTACCAAGGGTGGTAAAAAGCACCCTTATCACGTTCTTACCTGAATTACGAAAGAAACTTAACATTTTAATTAGTGAGATTGCCTCTTAACAAATAATCTGATTGTAGATTATTCATTTATAGCATAGACAAGGATAAATAATAATAATTCAAATACATATGGCTAATCATGGTCTCCTATATATACTGTTTTATGCGGAGTCATTGTATTTGAATAAATAATTTATTGATTTATATAGATAAATCACAGAAACAACTTCACCAATATTGCAACAAATAATCACTATCACAAGTTATTTCATGTCATTTAGTCAAATAATTTATCCAGGTAAATCCATGTCATTAACACAGAAAATAATTAATCAATGATAGAACAGAAAGATATCGGAGGGTAATCCCCCCATTAATAATGG
>JACQHV010000194.1 GCA_016198885.1 Gammaproteobacteria bacterium | reverse complement strand
TCTCTACACTGGTCAGATCAACTGATTATCCAGAATAGAAAAATGGAACATTGTGACATTCTCATTGTTGGTGCCGGTCCTGCAGGGTCGTCACTGGCGTGGGCATCAGGCAAGAACGGATATGATGTTATTGTCATGGATAAACAGACATTTCCCCGCAACAAAGTCTGTGCCGGTTGGGTGACGCCTGCCATAATCAAATCCCTGCAGATTGATATCAATGATTATTGCAAGGGGCGTGTATTTCAACCAATCACCGGATTCCGGATTGGCCGGATTGGCAGATATGAAACAGAAACCTGTCTGGATGACCATCCAATAAGCTATGGTATCCGCCGCTGTGAATTCGATCATTATTTACTGGAACGATCGGGCGCAAGATTAAAGCTGGGCGAACCATTCAGGAATATGGTGCGTACTGACAAGTCATGGATAGTCAACGATGCTATCCAATCGCCTATAGTAGTCGGAGCAGGCGGTCATTATTGCCCGGTTGCACGTTTCATTGGCAACAAGTCCGGGCACAGCGAACCTGTGGTCGTCGCTCAGGAAATTGAATTCAGGATGACGCCAGCGCAAAGTGAAAATTGCAAGGTCAGTCCGGATATACCTGAGCTTTATTTTTGTGAAGATTTTAAAGGATATGGGTGGATCTTCCGTAAAGGGAATTTTCTAAATATAGGTCTCGGGCGCGAAGATAAAAACAAACTTTCAGAACACGTCAGGGCGTTTTGCGAATTCCTCCGGCAATTGAAAAAAATTCCCCGCGATATTTCGCATAAATTTAACGGCCATGCGTACCTTTTATATCAACACAGCCCCCGGCAGGTACTGGCTGATGGAATACTTTTGATAGGTGATTCCGCAGGCTTGGCCTATTCACAAAGTGGCGAAGGGATAAGGACTGCAATTGAATCCGGAATCCTGGCCGCAGAAGTGATCAAAAATGCCCGTGGAAACTATAGTAGTAAATATCTTGATTTTTACCTGAAGCTGATCACAAAAAGATTCGGCAAAAGAAAAACAACAGGCAATATTTCAAAAATGTTGCCTGATAATGCTAAACAATTTCTGGCTCGTAAACTTCTGTCCAATCCCTGGTTTACCCGTAATATCATTATTGACAACTGGTTTCTGCATACCGGTCAACAACCGTTATTAATCAATAAAACAATTTGATACCATCTTTTCCGGGCAGCACGGCAACAAACAGCAAAATCCATCTGTGCGCGGATCGGATGATGTAATACGACGTTATCAAACCGCTCCAGAGACCCGGGCATTTACCTGCGTTTTCGCAATCCGGCGATACTGAAAAATCAACAAGCCGAATTCTTCATACTCCGGTTCAGACACGGACAGAATACATCTCTCCGGATCTGTTTCCTTCTTCTATTGATCAATTGATCCCTTTTTATCCTTACCTATATTAGTATGGGTTCTGCCGATACTGTTTAATCACCTGTTATAAGGAACAGAATCTTTTAAATAACGTAATTATTTTCAGTGAATATTATTTTATTCTTCTGCGAAAATGCCACTACGGGATCAGACGGTAAATTAAATGTGAATGGCATATTTAATGAACTGTATGCTTCCGGTTTCCCCGCCAGACAGGAACAGGTAATACTGGCCGGCATTGTTGAGTGGGACCGCGATGAAGGGGGCAAACGACCTTTCACGATTCATCTGATGGATCCGGATGAAAATCCGATATTCACGATCAATGGGTACTCGGAAGTAGATGCACGCCCGCATTTCCGCCCACCGGCCAGGACACATCTGATCTTTCCACTGGAAAATCTCGTTTTCACCAGCCCCGGGCAATACCAGATACGTATGGACGTTGCCGGCCAGAGGATTTCCGGACCATCTCTCTATCTGTTGCGTTCATCGCTTGAGAAAGAAAATGGTGATTTATAGTTAGGGCCAGATATGTCAAAATCGAAAAAAAATGGATAAAAATATGTCCATTTCTGTTCGTGACGCCCTTGGGACTTTCAAGAAACCCGCTGTGATAAGCATTATTGGGCTTATCGGTTTCATAATTGGCTATGTTATTGATGTCACGGTCTTTTCCGATGCCAGCCCGGTTCAGCCCATCAATTTCAGTCACCGCATGCATGTGAGTAAAAACAGTATCCCCTGTCTGCATTGTCATGTTTATGCCGATAAGACCCCATCTGCAGGGGTACCTGGCGTCAGTAAATGCATGGGTTGTCACAAGGTTATTGCAACAGAACACCCGGAAATCCAGAAACTGGCCACATACTGGGAAAAACGGGAACCCATCCCCTGGATCAAGGTTCACGATGTGCCTGATTTTGTCTATTTCACCCACAAACGGCACGTCCTGGCCGGCCTCGCCTGCCAGGAATGTCACGGACCAGTTGAAAACATGGATCGTGTCACGCGGGTATCCTCACTCAAGATGCCCTGGTGTGTGGACTGTCATACCAAAAAACAGGTTGAAAATGGCCGTGACTGCTGGACATGTCATAAATAAAGAATGCAACATGAAAGCAGGATCAATAAATTTTTCAAGCGTTGGGTACGATGATATGAGCGGGACAGAATAATGAACAAGATCAGCCGGCGTGATTTTCTGAAATTCATCGGTGCCGGAAGTATCGGTGCGGGGGCAGGATTACTCTATGGCAAGAGCACCAAAAAAACGGTAGAACTGCTCCTCCCCCAGGTTATACCACCGGAAGATTATTCGCCGGGTATTGCGACCTGGTATAACACGATTTGTCAACAATGCGGGGCAGGATGCGGAATCAGTGTACGCACCCGTGAAGGACGGGCAAAAAAAATCGAGGGCAATTCCAATCATCCAGTTAATCAGGGCAGATTATGTGCAATGGGTCAGGCCGGATTGAATGCGTTGTATAACCCGGACAGGATCAAGTCACCGTTAAAGAGGACAGGTGAACGTGGTAATAACAGTTTTACAGAGATCAGTTGGGATGAAGCATTAACGACATTAGGCAGCAGGCTGGGTAATCTCAAAATTCAGAAGCATGGTGACTCGGTATATCTTTTGACAGGCGGGGTGAGAGGACATATCGACAAACTTTTCGCCACATTTATGGAAGCAATGGGATCGGATAATTATTTTCACTACGATTTCACCCATCCATTCGCACTTTACGAGGCAAACAGGATTATCTTCGGTGAAGAAATTATTCCGTATTACGATATCAATAATGCCAATTACGTGCTTTCTTTCGGCGCGGATTATCTGGGTACATGGATATCACCGGTTCATTACAGCCTTGCATACGGTCACCTCCGCCAGGGCAGGGGAAATCAGAGAGGCAAATGCGTTCAGATTGAACCACGGATGTCACTGACCGGCGCAAATGCAGATGAATGGATAACGTGCCTGCCGGGAACAGAAGGACTCCTCGCAATGGGGCTGGCGCATGTCATCATGAACGACGGCGGGTATACCGGTTCTGATCAGAACGAATGGATGCAGGCAGTAACGCCCTATTCTCCGTCGGTTGTCTCTCGTCAGACCGGTGTAGAGGTAAGAGATATCACCCGGCTTGCACATGAGTTCATGAAACACCAGCCGGGCCTGGCCATTGGCGGAGGACATACTGAAGGGAACACGAATGCAGTTGCCAGTCTTACGGCCATTAATGCCCTGAATTATCTGAGCGGTAATCTGGGTAAACCAGGTGGCATCATTTTCAACCCGGAGCCCGCGTTCCCCAATATGTCCATCAAGCGGCAGGCAAACTATACACAAATGCTTGAATTGATCACTGCCATGACAAACAAGGGTGTAGATATCCTGCTGGTACATAATACCAATCCGGTATTCAATCTGCCTCCTGCTGCCAAATTCATTGAGGCCTTGCACGGGGTTCCGCTCCTGGTCAGCCTGTCCAGTTTCATGGATGAGACGACGGCCCTCGCTGACCTTGTCCTTCCCACACATACCTATCTCGAGGCGTGGGGAGATGATATTCCTGAACCGGGTGTGGGTTTTCCAATTGCATCCATATCACAACCGGTAGTCAAACCAGTGTATAACACCCAATCTATCGGCGACATTATCCTGGCGCTGGCCCATCAAATCGGCGGTGAACTCCCGGTTGCCCTGCCCTGGACGCAAACTGAGGATTATTTAAAGGACAGCTGGAAGAAGATCTATCAGGAGCGAACTCCGGTTGATGCAACGGCCGGTTTTGATGATTTCTGGAAGGCTGCACTGATGTCCGGGGTCTGGGGTGAAAATAAAACCCGACCGCTCATAAAATTTGATCGCCTTAGTAACAACCAGATTCAGAAAATTCATGTCTCTCAACCCTCATTCGCAGGTGATGAAAAAGATTATCCCTTTGTACTGTTACCGTATCTGACACAGACCTTTTATGACGGCCGTGGCGCCAATCTGCCCTGGTTGCAGGAATTACCCGATCCGATGACCAGTATCGTTTATTCCTCGTGGGTGGAGTTGAACCCGAAAACAGCAAACCGGCTGGGGATAAGTGAGGGTGATGTGCTCGAAGTGCAATCCATTGCAGGGACGATCAGGGCTCCGGCATTTCTCTACCCTGCCATCAGGCCGGATGTAATCGCCATGCCCATCGGTCAGGGGCACAGTCATTATGGCCGCTATGCACAGAATCGTGGTGTTAATCCAATGACTATTCTGGCACCTGAGGTGGATGATACGAATGGTGCACTGGCATGGTCTGCAACAAGAGTCAGGATCACGAAAACAGAAGAGCGGATCAGGATTATAAAAACGGACGGGGTGACCCGGACACTGGGCAGACAAATTCTCGGAAATAATTCGGTACACACTTAAACCGGAGATGATGTATGGGCAAAATGCGCGACAAACTGAAACAATATTTAAAGCCAGGATATTATGAAAAATATGATTATCACTGGGGAATGACGATCGATCTGGATCGTTGTACCGGTTGTGAAGCATGTGTCGTTGCCTGCCAGGCAGAAAATAATCTGCCGATAGTCGGTGAGAAACGTTTTAAAGAGCGCAGGGAAATAAAATGGTTGCGCGTTGAACGTTACTGGGAGGGGGAATATCCGAATATAAAACTCCGGTTCATCCCCATGCTTTGCCAACATTGCGATCAAGCGCCCTGTGAAACTCCATGTCCGGTCGCTGCTACCTATCACAATCAGGATGGATTGAATACCCAGATTTACAACCGTTGCATCGGTACACGTACCTGTGCCGTGTACTGTCCCTATGAGGTGCGTTATTTCAACTGGTTCACGTATAAATGGGATGAGCCCCTGGAACAGCAACTGAATCCGGATGTGACCGTCAGGGAAAAAGGTGTCATGGAAAAATGCACCTTCTGCATCCAGCGTATCCGGCAGGCGAAGGATCATGCAAAAGATGATGGCAGGCGGCGGGTGCGTGATGGCGAGGTTACGCCTGCCTGTGTGCAGAGTTGTCCCACCAAGGCTATGGTGTTCGGTGATCTGAATGACCCGAATAGCCGGGTCTCAAAGATGTACAAAAATCCCCGCGGCTACAAAGTGCTGGAGGAACTTAACACCCTGCCGAAGATTGTCTATCTGAAAAAGGCTGATTCAGATGTCTGATTACAGAGAACCTACCTACGCTGAAGTGAACCGCGATATTCTGCGGACGTTGCTGGAGACGGGATCCAGATACTGGATTGTATTTGGAATCACTGCCACGATCGCCATTGTCTGTTTTTACATCCCCTGGATCTATCAATGGCATGTAGGCCTCGGTGCGTCAGGCCAGAGTCGCAGCGATGTATGGGGAACCTATCTGTCCAATTTCATCTTCTGGATCGGCTTGAGCCACTCGGGCACTTTACTCTCCGCCGTCTTGCACATCACGAGAAGCGGCTGGCGCAAGGCGATCTACCGCAGTGCCGAAGCGATGACATTATTCTCACTGATGACAGCTGCCTTTTTTGTACTGATCCACCTTGGACGTGTGTGGTTTGTTCATTGGAGCGTGCCTGTCCCCAACCAGATGGGATTATGGCCGAACTTCCGCTCGCCATTGTTATTCGATGTCATGGCCATTACAACATACCTTACAGCCAGTTCGATTTTTATCTATATGGGCTCTGTTCCCGACTATGCCGCTGTCCGGGATGCCAGCACCGGTTTGCGACGCAGGTTGTACACGATCTTTTCATTTGGCTGGCGTGGCACTGCCAGGGAATGGCACACCCTCGGCTGGGCCTACACATTCTTCGCGGTATTTGTCATTCCACTCGCCGTATCCGTGCACAGCATCGTGTCCTGGGATTTTGCCATGTCCCTCGTCCCCGGTCTGCATCACACCATATTCGCGCCGTATTTTGTCTGCGGTGCCATCTATTCCGGGACAGCAGGAATCGTCACAGTCATGTATCTGTTACGACGCTGTTTGAATCTTGAGCGCTATATCAGGGAGATTCATCTTGACAACCTTGGCAAGCTGCTGATTGCCCTCTCTCTCATCTGGGCCTATATCAATATTCTGGAACTCTTTACCGGCTGGTATAGCGGTTCCTCATTTCAATATGAAGCACTCACATACAAACTATTCGGATATTACGCACCACTCTACTGGGAGATGATCCTGTTCTGCGCCTTTATACCGCAGTTGATCTTCTGGAAAAAAATCCGCTCGTCGTGGAATATCATGTTCGTCATTTCCATCCTCATTAATATCGGCATGTTGACGGAACGGTTTCTTATCGTCTCAACTTCCCTTCCACGAAAATTTCTGCCTAACGCTTTCGGTTTTTATTTTCCGAGTCTTGTCGAGATCTCGATTACTATCGGTTCCTTTGCTCTTTTCGCGACGTTATTCCTCATATTTATCAAGTGGACGCCCTGCGTTTCCATTTATGAAGTCAAGGAAACACTCAAGCCGCTGCGGAGGGTCGAATAGATGGCAAAGAATATCATGGCGCTTTTTCAGTACCAGGATGATTTCCTTAATGCAGCCAGAAAATTAAAAGCGTCAGGCTTCGACAGGATTTCGCTCATGACACCTATCCCAATGCATGATGCAGAAAAGATTGCGGGGCTCGACAAGTCGCCAGTCAGGCGTTTCTCGCTCATCGGTGCCATACTCGGCGGGCTTTCCGGTTTTGCCATGGCCACGGCCTGTGCCCTTGTGTTTATCCTGCCAACCGGTGGCCGTGCCATCATTACTTTTCCGCCGTTTTTGGTAATTTCCTATGAAATGACGATTTTGATCGGCGTGTTATCGACCTTGCTCGGATTCCATATCGTCTCGGGCCTGCCAGCGTGGCGCGATAAACCGTACCGAATGGAAACCAGTATTGACCGGTTTTCATTGGTGGTCGGTTTTGATCCGGACGATGACCCGGCCCTTGCCGAAAAAATTATGCGTGATGCCGGTGCTGAAAAAATAATACAGGTGGAGAAACCGGAATGAAAACGCCGGGTCTGTGTTTGATACTGATGCTTTTATGTATCCTCCCCGGCGCAGGATGGACACTGCCCTGGTCTGAAGATATGCGTGATCAGCCGTCCGTCAAACCACAGGAAAGCCAGGTGTTCACCAGTCCATCCTCGATGCCAACTACTGGTACAGATCTGTTTCCCCCGCCGCAGGACATCTCTGAACTGGTCAAGGCGCGTCTTGAGGCCGGCACACTGGTCAATCCTGTTCCACGGACCGGAGAATCCATAAACCGTGGCAAAGTGATCTACGACACACATTGTATTGTATGTCACGGTGAGCAGGGATATGGCGATGGTCCGGTTGGTAAAAAATATATACCAGACCCAATGAATCTGACGATCGATTATGTACAGATACAACCTGACGGACAACTGTTTTATACCATCAGTCATGGCAGTATTGCCATGCCTTTCTATCGCGACGCTATCCCCGTTGAAGACCGTTGGCATCTGATCAATTACATCAAGGCCGTATTCGGCCAGAAACTGAAATGAGTACCATCAGACAAATTACATTGGGGGTCCCGCCGGAAAAGCGCGGCTACACCTGGACGGTTTACATACTCGGCGTTGTATCCCTGCTGGCAACCGGCTGGTTTGTCTATTCTCTGGCTTCTGCGCCCAGTAAAACGTTATGGGGTTTTCTCGTCGCAAACTTTATCTTTTTTCTTGGCGTCAGCCAATTCGGGGTCGCCTTCTCCGCAATTATGCGCATCTGCAAGGCCAGATGGTCCCGCTCGTTTTATCGTATGGCGGAACTCATAACCCTGGCATTTCTGCCGTTTGCAATCGCCGGGCTTCTATACATTGCCATATGCGGCGGCCCGTATCTGTATTACTGGATCGATGCATCGCACACGGCACATCACAGTCCCTGGCTGGATCATGAATTTCTGTTATACAGAAATCTCTTCGCGCAACTGGTGTTTTATAGTATTGCCCTCACCTATTTCCTGATGGGATTGTTACCGGATATCACTGCCGGGGACGCCGGCCGCGGCCCTGCCTGGAGGCGGTGGTTCTACCGACGGCTTGTGTCTCTGAAAAAAGGCAGGGATGAAGAGATGCTAAAACGCAATGTGTATCTTTACTCACCCATCGTGCTGGTCGCCGCTGTTATTGCCAATACCTTCATTGCCTGGGATTTCGGTATGATGCTGGTGCCGCATTACCACAGTACCGTGTTCCCCATGTATTTCATCATCGGTAATATGTTTGCCGGCGCTGCGGCATTGTTGTTTATTACCATTATCCTGTCCCGCAACATTCCGGTTGATAGTTACTTTCAAACAGTTCATGTCCAGAGTATGGGTGTGCTGCTTACTGGTTTTGCACTGTTATGGATGTACTTTTTCTGGGCCCAGTTTTTTGTCAGCTGGTACGGCAATCTGAACCACGAGTACGGGGTGCTCTCCAGGCAGATGTTCGGCCATTATGCGCCATTCTTCTGGATCATGTTGATGTGCAATTTCATCATACCGATCTCGGGTTTTATTTTTGTCAAGGTAAAACAGACGTGGTGGGCAATGACGCTGATTGCAATCATTATCAATACCGGGATCTGGTTGAATCGCTATCTGATTGTAGTACCGGCCTTGTCATCTGATCACTATCCGTTAACATCATTTTCGGAAATCACCGTTACAGCCGGCCTGATTGCAGGTTTTCTTTGCATACTGCTTGTGTTCTTTAATATTTTTCCGATGGTTTCGATGTGGGAATTGCGTACCGCTGAATACGAAAAATCAATGTAATGATAATAAATAAAACTGACTACAGTTTATACGGTTGCTCTGTTATAGTGTTATATATGGGGATCACCGATATGATTCAGACCTGCAAACAATTGATCATTACATTTCTCCTGATCATAGTAGGTTTATACGGTTGTGACACATCTCAGCAGACTGCAACAGATACCACGTCCAGGGTTGAATTCGGGCCAAATGAAAACGAAAAACAATTTGGTGATTTTATTATTCATGTTAATGCATTAACGACCGATCAACTGCCAGCCGATGTGGCACGCACCTACAAGATCACTCGCAGCAAGAGCCGTGCCATGCTGAACGTTGTGATTACGAAAAAAACCGATGGTGAACAAAAGCCGGTTACAGGCACGGTGAAAACGGTGACGAGGAACCTTGCTAACCAGATCAAAAATATGTCAATGCGTGAACTCGTTGAGCAGGATGCCATCTATTACATTGGCGATACCCCGGTTGACAACGATGAAACACTTATCTTTGATATTGATGTAACACCGATTGGTGAAACCGGTCAATTTGCCCTGACGTACAGAAAGAATTTCTTCACCGAATAGTCAGTTACTTCAGGTCCTGCTCATCGTTTCCTTCGGATTGCCCCTTCTTTTTTCCCTTTTTCTCCCGTTCATTTTCCTGCGGCCTGAATTTCTGATTTGACGGGCTCGTTCTGCCAGGATTCTGATTTTTCGTCACGTGCCTATTTTTCCTCCCGTTCCTGATGTGCCTTGTGCAATTCATGCCGTCCGCGCAAATGATCGGATTTCATGCGTTGACGTTCCCGGTTCCAGATTCCTGCCTTGGCTTTTTGATAATACTGGACAAGCGGGATATGGCTTGGGCAGACGTATGCACAGCAGCCACATTCAATACAATCAAATAACCGGTATGCCTGGAGTTTGTCATGGTCCTCGGAGCGGGCATACCAATACAATTGTTGCGGCAACAGGGTAACAGGGCAAACCGCTACACAATCCCCGCAGCGGATGCAAGGCTGCGCGGGTTGTGGTGAAGGCATTTCCTCCGCAGTCGCGGCAATAATGCAGTTTGCTGTCTTGGTAATCGGCAGGTTATCCCCATGCAGCGTGAACCCCATCATCGGGCCGCCCATCAGCTGGTGCTGTACTTCGTCAATATAACCGCCGCATTGATCAACCAGTTCACGGATCGGAGTCCCTATCAAGACCTCCAGATTACGGGGTCGTTTGATCGCCTTGCCTGTAATCGTAACAATGCGGGAGATCAACGGTTCTCCGTACATGACGGCGCGGTAAACAGCGTAGATGGTACCGACATTGTAACAAACGATACCCATATCGAGGGGCAGTCCCTGTGATGGAACCTCAAGACCGGTCAGCGCTTTTATCAGTTGCTTTTCACCACCCGCCGGATAAACCACCGGCAGTGGAACCAATTTAATGTCTGTTTCACCCAGATTCTTGATT
>JACQHV010000193.1 GCA_016198885.1 Gammaproteobacteria bacterium | reverse complement strand
TAGTAGAGCTTGGCGCGGCGTACATCACCACGACGCTTGATCTTGATATGCGCAATACTCGGGCTGTGGGTCTGGAAGACTCGTTCTACCCCTTCACCATAGGAAACCTTGCGCACAGTAAACGACGAGTTCAGGCCACGATTTTTCTTCGCAATGACCACGCCTTCAAATGCCTGCAATCTTTCACGTTGCCCTTCTTTCACCTTGACCTCGACGACGACGGTATCTCCTGGTTTGAAATCGGGAATCTTGCGGGTGATTTGTTCAGCTTCCAGTTGTTCGATTATGTTACTCATGTTACATCTCCAATGCTAAATTCTAATTCTGTTCTTTCCGTGTTCGCCACTCGTTTTTGAATTCATCCAGTAATGCCTGTTGATCCCGGTCAAGTTTTACCGCCTCAATCAACTCCGGTCTGCGCAACCAGGTGCGTCCCAGCGCCTGTTTCAATCGCCAGCGCCGGATCTGCTCATGATTGCCGCTCAGCAATATATCGGGTATCCGCCTCCCATCAACCTCTTCCGGCCTTGTGTAGTGAGGGTAATCCAGCAAGCCGTCGAAAAATGAATCCTCACGGGCTGAATCATCATGTCCCAATGCCCCCGGCAGAGTCCGGGTCAGCACATCAATCAGAACCATCGCGGCGAGTTCACCACCACTCAAGACATAATCGCCGATGGACCATTCTTCGTCGACTTCGGCCTCGATGACACGCTCATCGATACCCTCATAACGTCCCGCGATCAGGATCAATTGTTCCCGTGCGGCGAGTTCCCGAACACCAGACTGATCCAGTCGCCTTCCCTGGGGACTCAGATGAATTACCTTAACATGCCTTGACATCGTCTTGCGTGCGGCGCGTATCGCCGCACACAGGGGCTCTGCAAGCATCACCATTCCGGGTCCGCCCCCATAAGGACGATCATCCACCGTGCGATGTTTATCCTCAGTATAATCGCGGGGATTCCAGGTTTGTACCTGGATTAAACCATTCTTCACCGCACGTGAAGTGATGCCGTATTTCGTAACGGCATCGAACATCTCGGGGAACAATGTAATCACGGCAATCCGCATCATGCAGGTTACTCTAACAGTTTGCACAAAACCGGGTTTTGCATCATCCTGCTGATTCCCAGTCAACCCGGATGATTCCCAGATCAAGGTCAACCTTCAACACATATATTTTCCAGATCAGGGGAATCAAGTGTCTCTGTTCGCCTTCGACGACCAGGACATCATTGGCCCCGGTCTCCACTATCTCTTTCAAGGTGCCTAGTGTGATGTTCTCCTGATTTATCACCTGCAATCCAAACAGGTCATGCCAGTAATATTCACCCGGGCCGGGTTCCTGTAACTGTGATTGATCGATCGCAATATCGGCCCCTAAAACCGCCCTTGCTGTGTCCCTGTCTGTCAATCCTGCCAGCGCAGCAATCAGCCCCTTGCCGTGCTGCTTATTATCAAGCAATGCTATCTCCCGCCAGTCACCGTCCTGTTTAATCAGCCAGGGATTATATGAAAAAATATTCTCGCGCGGGCGTGTATAAGACATGACCTTGACCCATCCCTTCACGCCGTATATTCCGGTGACACGGCCTACAATGATACGTTGTGATCTATCCCGCATAATTGCCCCGACAAATGACGGCTTGATGCAAAACTACTGTGCGGCCCATCTCCTTTGTCGAGTGCTCGCTCGACGCTCGCCTATCTATTTGATATGTCTCGCGTCTCGCTCTGCGGCTTCGCGGAGCCGAGTCTGCTCGTCACGTTTTGCATCAATCTGTTAACCGATGTGGGTCACACGGTGGGCTGATTACGCCCTTCTAATAACGTTGTGGCCCGGATATGCATGGGCCGCTCTCAAAACAATTTAATCAGGCTGCAGAGTAGTCTTTAAGTAATTTTGCAACACGATCAGACGGCTGGGCGCCGTTGGAAATCCAGTATTCCACGCGTGCAGTGTCAATACTCAGCTTCTGCTCCTGGGGGGTTGCAATCGGATTGAAAAAACCAAGGCGTTCGATGCAACGCCCGTCACGTTTCTTGCGGCTGTCTGTGACCACGATATGGTAAAAGGGCCGTTTCTTGACGCCTGCCCGTGACAATCGAATAGTAACCATCGAGTTTAATGACCTCTTGTGAACTTTCCCGTTAGACTTAGTAATTAAATGGCAACCGGATTTCCATCTGCCTGAAAAAGGCGGGTATTTTACGGGAAAATACTGAAAAAGAAAGGGAATTGCTAACCCCCGGCTAAAAATAATGAACTACAACGAACTTAAGAGGCAAAAGTCTGAAATCCGGGCAAAATTAAAGGAGAGCCGGGCGCTCATCTCCGCAAAAACCCGTAATAACTACGCTGAAAATATCGCCCGCCGCCTGCTTAGTCTGGAGGAAGTCACCTCAGCCCGGACGATATTCATTTATATATCCTGTGCCAGTGAGGTGGATACTCATACATTGATTGACCACTTCCTCAAGGAGGGCAAGATACTCACCGTACCTAAAATCATCAATTCTGACCATATGATCGCGACCCGGTTTACCCGTTGGGAGGACCTCGCACCCGGTCAACTCGGCATTCTTACACCGGCAGGCAATCATCCCTATGACAGCGAGATTGATGTCGCCATCACACCGGGGCTTGGGTTTACGACGGGCGGTTACCGTTTGGGGTATGGCCGGGGATACTACGATAAATGGTTTGCCGCGCACAGGACTGCAAAAAAAATCGCACTTGCCTACGAAGCGCAGGTGATCGATGAGATTCCTGTCAGTGAAAACGATATTCCGGTAGATATGATCGTAACTGAAAGGCGTGTAATAAATATCTGACTTTCAGAATGCGTTATTGCAAGACC
>JACQHV010000195.1 GCA_016198885.1 Gammaproteobacteria bacterium | reverse complement strand
GGGGTCAGGTCTTGCAATAAAATATAATCATTCAAATACAGACAATGAATGTGTTATCGCAAGACCTGACCCCGATCTTGTGCTATTGATCCAGTAACCGTATTAACCCTGAGTAGTCTACAATTACATAATGACGATAACGCAACAGGAAATCCGGGTCGCCCATGTTAATAATGACCTTGACAGAATTATTTCCGAGGCCAATAGCATCATACTGGGCAAGGAATACTCCATACGTCTTGCACTCACCTGTCTGATTGCGCGTGGTCATTTACTGATAGAAGACCTGCCGGGTATCGGTAAAACAACGCTGGCGCATGTGCTTGCCAATACACTTGGCCTTGGTTTCCAGCGCATACAATTTACCAGTGATCTTCTGCCTTCTGATATTCTTGGCGTCTCTATTTACAATCGCGATACCGGCTCTTTCAATTTCCATGCGGGCCCCATATTCACCCAGGTAATACTTGCCGATGAAATCAATCGCGCAACCCCAAGAACACAAAGTGCTTTACTGGAGGCCATGGAAGAAGACCAGGTGACTGTAGAAGGTGAAACCCGTCCATTACCTGCGCCTTTTTTTGTGATTGCCACACAAAATCCTTCCACTCATGTCGGCACTTTCCCGCTTCCGGAATCCCAACTGGATCGCTTCATGATGCGGATTAAACTGGGCTATCCCGGTACACATGCTGAACGTGAGTTACTGGTTGGCCGTGATCGCCGGGAGCTGCTTCAGGAGACCAAACCGGTGATAAAACCGGAACGCCTGCTGACCATACAGAAACACGCGGATGCCATTCATGTGTCCTCCGCCATACTTGACTATCTGCAGGACCTTCTGGAATTCAGCCGCAACAACAGTGATTATCATACCGGCCTTTCACCACGGGCCGGCCTGGCAATACTCCACTGTGCAAAGGCCTGGGCGCTAATGGAAAGACATCCGCAGGTCTTGCCTGAGGATGTGCAGGCTGTATTACCTGGCGTGATTGGTCACCGCCTCTCTACCACACGTGATCTCAGCGCTTCATCTTCAGTCGATCTCGCTTCGCATCTGATCAAACAAGTGCCCATTCCCTAGAAAAATGTCTGACAGCATTGTCCTCGAACGTCTGCCATTATCGGCCAGTCGTGACATGTTGTTGGTTTTAAATTTAAAACGGCAACGCGTATATATACTTCCCACACGGCAAGGCATCAGTTTTTCCGTATTACTTTTGACCATGTTGTTGGGAGCGGTGAATTACAACAACAGTCTGGCCTATCTGCTGACATTCCTGCTCGCCAGTATGTTGATGATCTGCATACTGCATACGTTTCGCAACATTGCGGGTCTGGTGATGAGCAATTCGCCTGCTGAACCTGTCTTTGCAGGCGATATGGCAAATTTTCCGATCACAATCGACAACAGAAATGGACAGATACGTCCCGCGCTGCGGTTTGTATGCCACCCGAAACAATCACTTTTTAAAAAACCCCGCTTGCAGGCATATCAACCTGTTGTCGTTGATGTCCGGGCAGATCAGTACCAACGTATTTATATATCCATGCCTGCTCCACACCGCGGGTTGCTGCGGCTTGAGCGGATTATGATCTCAACACGATTTCCTCTGGGATTGTTTCAGGCCTGGTCGTATTTCAACATCAATCAGGAATGTGTGGTTTATCCCAGACCAGACGGCCACAATCAAATACCGGCCCCGATTTCAGCAAACATGCAAGGTCAAGACGGCCTGCAAACGGGGACTTATGATTTCGTCGGCTTCCGGCACTACCAGCCGGGCGATTCCATACGCAACATCGCCTGGAAGACGCTGGCCCGCGAACAGGAACTACTGGTCAAACGTTTCAGCGGGGAAGGGGGCCATACCCTGATGTTAACCTGGGATGATGTAATACACCTCCCTTTGATCGAGGGCCGGTTATCACAATTATGCCGCTGGATTATCACCGCGGAGCAACAGGGATTATTTTATGGATTGGACATACCCGGCAAACGCATTGAGCCGGGCCGGGGTGTGGTTCAGCAAGGAAAATGCCTGGGAGCCCTGGCGAGATTCGGGTTAGACGATGAAACCTGAAGTTCTGGTTAAACCCGTCTCTGTTCAGGAACTGTTCTGGCTGGTTGCAGGGGTGGTTATGGCAATCGCGCCGCACAGCACGCGCATGCCTGTGTGGATCATCGTGCTGGTCATGGCATTGATAATGTGGCGCTTGATTGGTGGACTGAAAAATTGGCCGTTACCGGATGGTCATTCCTTATTGTTGCAGCTGATACAGACCCTCATGGTCATTGCGGGATTTGCCGGGGTCTATAACCAGTTTGGCACACTGGTCGGGCGCGAGGCGGGGACTGCGCTGCTGGTGTTGCTGACCGGGTTCAAGATCCTCGAGACCAGCAGGGAACGTGATTACTATGTCGTCATTTTCCTGGGTTACTTTATTGTCATCACCAATTTCTTTCATACACAAACCATTGCCACTGCCGCTTACATGGCGTTGACTGTCTGGGTGATGACATCCTGCCTGATCATGGTTAACGATCGCGCACATTGTCTGTCTGATATTGCCAGGGTAAGAATTGCAGGCACATTGTTATTGCAGGCGTTACCGATCATGTTATTTACGTTTCTGTTATTTCCCCGTATTAACAGCCCGCTCTGGGGCTTGCCAAAGGACGCATATGCCGGACTTACCGGAATAGATGACGAGATGGAGCCGGGCACGATTAGCCAACTTATTCAGACTGACGCCGTGGCCTTCAGGGTTGAATTTAATGGCGACATACCGAAACAATCAAAACTGTACTGGCGCGGTCCTGTCCTCTGGCACAGCGATGGCCGCAAATGGACACGTTATACCAAAACGGCAAGCGAATCCGTAGCGCTTGAGAGAGGTGGACCTTTGGTTCGTTATACCATAACCATGGAGCCCAATAATCAAAAATGGTTGTTCGCACTGGAGATGCCGAATCAGGTCCCTCCGCTGGCATATATTACTACTGACTTCCAGTTGTTAACCCGGGAACCGGTACGTCAGCGTATTCGCTATGATCTCACATCCTCTCCTGACTATCTGATTAGAACCAGTGACTCGACTGAACTTGAACGTGCCTTGCAGCTTCCTGCGGGTTTTCATCCAAAAACTGTCGCGCTTGCACGATCCTGGCGGGAGGAAGGTGATAAACCTTCGCAAATTATAGAACGCGCCATGCGCTGGTTCAGTGAAGATGAATTTTATTACACGCTGGTCCCGCCCTTGCTCATGCAAGACAATGTGGATGAGTTTTTATTCAACACCAAACAGGGGTTTTGTGAACATTATGCGGGCGCTTTTGTAATTTTAATGCGTGCCGCAGGTATCCCGGCACGGGTTATTACAGGATATCAGGGCGGAAATTATAATCCTGTGGGCGATTATCTGATTGTCGAACAACGCGATGCCCATGCCTGGGCCGAGGTCTGGCTGGAGGAACGCGGTTGGGTCCGTGTTGATCCGACTTCAGCCGTTTCACCTGCCCGTGTGCTCGAGGGAATTGAGAGTGCCCTGGCTGGGGCTATTGTCGATATTCCGCTGATATTCAGTCAGAACCCGCTGTCCCGCAGTCTGTGGCAACGTCTGCATAACAGCTGGGACGCCATTAATAATCAATGGAACCAGTGGGTCATCAGCTACGGGCCTCAACGCCAGACACAATTTCTGAGACAGTTCGGGATGGGTGAGTTCGACTGGAAGGCAATAACCGCGGTGTTATTCATAACGATCAGTATCATATTGTGCATGATTACGGTCTGGCTGCTACGGCAGAATTTATCTCATCGTGATCCAGCCAGAATGCTTTATGACGAGTTCTGTCACAAACTGGCCCGTTGCGGAATCCGGCATTCTCAAAGTGAAGGGCCGCTGGATTTTGCCCGGCGTATTATAAATAAACACAGGGAACTGTCAGTGCCGGTCAATGAAATAACTACACTCTATATTTCCGTCCGTTATGGCATACAGCAGGATAATCTTGGACAACTGAGGTCGCGGATCAGGGCTTTTCGGCCGGCACGAATAATTACAAGGAAAGTCGCCTGACAGGTTGCCAAATATTATGTTATACAGCGAAAAACGGCAGGAGGTCCTTTTTCAGCAAACCATTAATATCAATTTGCCGGCTCCGTGAATTGTACCTGGTGCAATTTTGCGTAAATACCCTTTTGTTTCAACAGGTCATTGTGCTTTCCGGTCTGCACTATTTTCCCCCGATCAATCACAAGAATACGATCTGCGTTTTCTATGGTCGATAACCGATGCGCAATAATAATGCAGGTACGTCCTTTTTTAATTTTGTCCAATGCATTCTGGATTTGCCGCTCTGACTCGCGGTCCAGGGAAGACGTCGCTTCATCCAGAATAAGAATAGGCGCGTTTTTCAGTATTGCGCGCGCGATAGCCAGACGCTGCCGTTGTCCGCCGGAAAGCTTCACGCCCTTTTCTCCGATGATTGTCTCAAAACCATCCGGCATCTCCTGTATGAATTCCATGGCATGAGCGGCCCTTGCGGCCTCGATAATATCTTCTTCTTTACTGTCACGCAGTGCACCGTAGGCAATGTTATTGCGCACAGTATCATTAAACAGCACGACATCCTGGCTGACCAATGCAATATTGGCGCGCAGTGATGCTAGGGTGATCTCCCTCAGGTCTGTGCCATCCAGCAGGATCCTGCCTGTGCGGATCTCATAAAACCCCGGCAGCAGATTTGCGACCGTTGTTTTGCCACTGCCGGAAGAACCGACCAGTGCTATGGTTTCACCGGGAGAAATATGCAGGGAAATATTTTTGAGTGCATCTGCATCCTTTCCGTCGTAACGAAAACTTATGTTCTGGAATTCAATATCACCTTTAATGTGTTCAATAACCTGCGTCCCGCTGTTCGCCTCTGGTTGTTCGTCCAATAGTGCAAAGATGCTCTCACACGCGGCCAATCCTTTTTGTATATGTTCATTGATAGACACCAATCGTTTCAGGGGTGTAAGTAACATGGCCATTGCGCCAAAAAATGATACAAATTCACCAATACTCATTGCTCCCGCGGATGCCCGAATGGAGGCAATATAAATAATTACTGAGAGGGCAATAGCCGAGATCAACTGTACTGCAGGGCCGGTAGCAGCTGAAGCCATGGAAAATTTCATCATATAGCGCCTGTTATTTCTGATGACCGTATTAAAACGCTCGATTTCCTGCTCCTCGCCGCCGTATAACTTGACCAGTTTCTGGCCTTCAATACATTCATTCAACACATGATGTATATCGGCCATTGATTCCTGTGTTTTGCGGCTCATTTTTCTCAAGCGGTTCCTGATGATTACCACGATGAGTGCAATAAACGGCGCAGAAATTAATACGATAAGAGTCAGTTGCCATTCGATGTAAATCATCCAGGCAATCAGGCCAATGATGGCGAGTGAATCCCGTATTAAAGTAGTAACGGCATTGGTCGCGGCCAGTTGAATCTGAATCACATCATAGGTAAATTTTGACATCAGCATTCCGGCCGTGCGCTGGTCAAAATACTGGCTGGGAAATGACAACAGACGCAAGAACATTTCTTTGCGTAAATCCATAATGACTGTAAACGCAACCCAGCGAAGCGAAATTCCGTTTATATAGGAAGCGGCACCGCGTATGATGAATAACAGGATAAATAAAATGGGTATCATATACATAAGTTCAGGATCATTATTTATGAATGCGCCATCAAGCATTGGCTTCATCAGGGCGGCAATGGCCGGATCAGTTGCGGCCAATATCAGCATACTGAGGATCGAAATCAAAAACCTGCGCTGATAGGGAACGACATAACTCAACAGTCGCAGGTATAATTGTGTGTCTTTTACTGATTTAGTCATTAGTACTTTCCAGCATATCCTCGTATATTAACCATAATGGTAATAATTTCAGCGCCGGATTAATATATTCGCCATTATTCAGCCCGGTGTTTGTTGATACAATGGCGTAATAAACACTATCCGGCCAGCAAAAATTTACTCAATCCCATGTCCAAAAAACACCCTATCGTTGCAGTCACAGGGTCATCCGGCGCCGGTACAAGCAATGTAAAAACAGCCTTTGAGCATATTTTCCGCCGGGAAGGCGCCGTTCCTGCAATTGTCGAGGGTGATGGTTTTCACCGATATGATCGCAGACAAATGGATGAAATTGCAGCTGCGGCCGAGGCTGAGGGACGACATGTTACCCATTTCGGACCGGAAGGGAATCTGTTTGAGGAGCTGGAGGCCTTATTCAGGGAGTATTCAGATAAAGGCACCGGCAAACGCCGATACTATATTCACAACGGCGAGGAAGCGGTCCGCCATGGTTCTCAACCCGGCTCACTGACTCCGTGGGAACCCCTGCCAAAGGATAGCGACTTGCTGTTCTATGAGGGTTTACATGGAGGTGTAGTGACCGATGCAGTAAACGTGGCACAGTACGTTGACTTGTTAATCGGTGTGACGCCAATTATCAATCTCGAATGGATACAGAAGATCCACCGCGACAGATCGGTCAGGGGCTATACCTCTGAAAACGCCACCAAGATGATCTTGAGCCGCATGCATGATTATACCCATTACATCACTCCACAGTTTTCGCGTACCGATATCAATTTTCAGCGGGTACCTACCGTTGACACATCCAATCCTTTCGCTGCGACCGAGATCCCCACCAATGATGAAAGTTTCTCCGTCATTCATATAAGAAACCGCAATAAGATCCAGGCAGATTTCCGCTACCTTCTGGAGATGCTGGAAGGTTCATTCATGTCTGCCACGGATTCCATTGTGGTGCCAGCGGGGAAAAAAATATTCGCCATGCAACTTATGCTGAGTCCGGTGATCCATCAATTGATGGAGAGAAAGTCATCCTGACCTATGGGTGGATGACGCCGAATCGTTATACCAGGACGCCATGTCTCTGAAATTGAAACTGTAATGCGTACAATATTGATCCTGAATCCGAAGGGTGGTTGCGGAAAAAGCACCCTGGCAACGAATATTGCCGGTTATTATGCCCAGCAAGGTAAACGGGTTTCGCTTGCCGATTGTGATGCCCAGTGCACGAGCAGTGATTGGCTCAAGGTACGGCCTGATCACTTTGCAAAAATTGATTGTGCTGTAGTCAAAGATGGCATGTTGCATATTGAAAATACGACGGAAATTCTGGTGATGGATTCTCCCGCAAGTGTGCATGATCAGAAACTGGTTAATTTAATCCGTCCTGCACAAACTGTGGTGATCCCGGTACTTCCATCTCCGCTTGATATGCGTGCCGCCGAACGTTTTTTACATGAATTAATCAGTCTGAGAAACAAGATTGGGCGCAAGGTAAAGATTGCCACCGTCGCGAACAGGGTGCGGGAAGACACCCTGGCGGCGGCCAAACTTGAATATTACCTGGAGAAACTCAAATTACCGGACGGCAGCCGGATTCCTTTCATGACGGTTTTGCGTGCCAGCCAGAATTATATTCAGGCGGCCGAAAATGGCATGACCTTATTTGAGCTCGCACCCTGGAAGACTTATTATGACAGGGAACAATGGGGCCCCTTATTGCGCTGGCTGAATAGCAGCCGGAGCATTCCATAATATTATCTGACCGGTTTGTTTGTGCCGGTTTATATACCGCTTAATGTCGCAATCCAATTTACATGTCATTTACAATCACTCTCCAGTCCAAGAATGAAATATTTACGGCCCGGGAAGATGAAACTATCCTGGCGGCAGCATTACGAAGTAGTCACAGTTTCCCTTACGGATGCCGCAATGGCGCCTGTGGATCCTGCAAGGGAAAAATAATCAGCGGTAATATACAGTATGGCGAAATTCCTCTGACCGGAATTACTGAAGAAGAACACGAGACCGGTTTTGCATTATTTTGCCAGGCAAGGCCCATAAGTGATCTCATTATAGAGGCGCGTGAAGTTGCGGGGGTGGGTGATCTTGCAATCAGGAAATTGCCCAGCCGTGTCGCAAAAATTGAGAAACTCAGCCACGATGTCCTGCGCCTGTTTCTCAAGCTGCCGGCAACAGAACGCCTGCAGTTTCTTGCGGGCCAGTATATCGATATCCTGTTGCAAAACGGCAAGCGGCGCTCGTTTTCCCTTGCGAATGCCCCATATGATGATGAATTTCTGGAACTGCATATCCGCCATTACGATGGAGGATTATTTTCCGAATACGCATTCCACAAGATGCACGAAAAGTCATTACTGCGCATTGAAGGACCGTTAGGCACTTTCTTTTTACGTGAAGAATCCGATAATCCCATCATCATGGTCGCTGGTGGGACCGGGTTTGCGCCGATAAAAAGTATTGTTGAACATCTGCTTGGAAACAGTCTTAAGCGCATCATTTATCTTTATTGGGGTGCCCGAGGAAGACAGGATTTATATTTACATGAGCTTGCAAAGTCCTGGGCAGATCAAAATAAATACATCCACTATATCCCGGTATTATCTGAACCCGGGAAAGACGACCAATGGCAGGGTCGCACTGGCTTCGTGCATAACGCAGTATTAAGTGACTTTGCGGATCTTTCCGGATATGAGGTTTACACATGCGGCCCGCCGCCCATGGTGAAGGCCATTCAGAAGACTTTCGTGGAACGCGGTCTTGCAGAGGATTACATCTACTCGGACTCCTTTGAGTTCGCACCACATGGTTAATAACCACCAACGTATTATTTATGTGAAAACAGTTCAGACTACCTGTCGTGCGCCTTCACACATGGCCTCTTGCCTTTCTGCCTGTTCAAGCAGTTTTACAGAATCATGCCTGGCTATTGTCGTGGCGAGAGCAAGTCCCTGCTGATAACAGGCGGATGCCATGGAATACTCTCCCTGCTTTTCAAGTAACGATGCAAGTTCGCGATAAGACTCCGGATTAGGCTCTCTTTTTATACTTTCTTCAAGATAAGCCCTGGCCTTGCCCCACAATGAATTCCGGATACTGAGCCGCCCGAGTGTCAGCAATAACGCCGGATCACGCGTGTGTTCCGCGAGTAATTTTTCTGCGAAGGCAAGCTGACTCATGCTGTCCTCACCTTCGACAAGTCCATACAAACGAACGATGCCGGTATCCCAGCGCTTCTTTAGTGACTGCCGCAATAAACGTTCACACCCGGCATTATCCGCATATTTTAATTTCTCATTGGTATAAACTTCCAGCAGGTATAATTCCTTACGAAGATTTTTTGGTATGTCCTGCCAGGTATTTTCCAGAATTTCTTTATTTGCAGTTTTTCCTGCCTGTTGTAACAATCCTGCATAGGCCTCAAGCTGTTTTACCCGAATGATATCCTTTGACAACAATCGGGCGCGTTCAAGTCCAGATAATAATTCCAGCACCTTCCTCCAGGATTTCAGATCAGTATATGTTTTAAGCAACATTAATTTGACCTGTTTTTGGTCAGGGCGTACATCATGCAAATGCGTTAGAGTCGCCAATGCCTGTTCTGTTTGTTTTTGGCTGATTTGCAATTCAGCACGGGCAAGACCCACTGCAATCTTTGAATCAGGATTGTCTTCATGCGCGCACCTTAGATAATGATCACGCCGGTCCAATGCCCCCTGTAATTGCGCTGCTCGTGCGGCCCCGAGATAATTGATTAACGGCACCCGCGCGTATGGTATTCCTTTCTTCAAGGATTCTTCCGCCAGATTCCAGTTTCCTTCGATCAGGGCAAGAAGTCCTTTGGTTAAATATTTTTCTGACAGGCGCTGATGCCTTTGATATCTCCAATATTTATATCTCTCAGGGAAATTCCAGAGGTGAACAATTAAGCGAATGCTGATATAGATTAACAAAAATAAAATAACGAGAAGCAACAGGAAAAATACAAGACTGGTTTGTATCGTCCAGCCTGCATATGTCAATACGATATGGCCTGTGCTGCTTGATGCATAACTGCCGGCAACAGCGGCAATGAACAAGGCCAACAATATAATAATCAGAAATCTCATGATTTTGGTGTCTGGAAATTCTGATCTGGCATGGGTTCAGCGGTCTCCCGGGCACGTATATATGCGCGCAGTGTTTCAAGAGAGGAATTGATATCCGGTATCTTGGGATTGAGTTCTACTGTTTTCATATATTCCAAAGTCTCCACTATATTCAACACGTCCGCATCCTTGGTGTCAAAATACTGCGATAACCAATGATTGAGTATGTTAATCGAGGTGCGCAGATTCTCTGTATCACGGCGTAATATGGACAGACGGGCATTCTCAAGTTCCATCCGCAGGTTCTGAAACAGAAAATATTCCTGATCAGGCAATAATAACGCCTGCGGGACGCCGCCGTTGCGTTTTATTATCATCAGACTTTTGAGTTCCTGCCAGATCATATCAAATACGTTGATCCAATCTGAATCTTCATACGTTACATCCGTACTTTCGGGATTAACTTGCTCGGCAACAACGCCATTTTTCAGGGGAAGAGTATCTGAACGATCAATCAGATCTGCGATATAAACTGCCAGACTTGATATATCCACTATATTAATTGAACGCAATTGATTGATATCCGAGGCCAGTTGTTCTCTGACTGACACCAATTGCTGATCTTGCATATCTCTCAAGCGAAGATCTGCGGCTTCCATTGCGACCAGCGCTGTCTCCACATCATGCAGCAGCGATAAATGATGGGTGGCAATAATCAGGAGATATTCTATTTCTGCCAGCGCCCAATCTTCGTTATTTACCGGTTGCTGCTGATATAATCCCGAGAGCGAATTCACTATGTTTTCCTGTTGCTCACTCAATTCATGCAGGCGGGACTCAAGATCCATGATCTTCTCGCTGGTCACTTCGCTTTGAACAACGGGTTTATCAATTGCCTGATGAACAGCAATATCCACATTACGATTTTCTCTCCATAAATAATACCCATACGCTATTAATAAGATAATTAATATGGTAACGATAACTGTAAACAGATAATTTCTTTTATGTTTAGTATTTGATTTTTCCGTCGATGTTACTGTCCCTGTATTCATACTTTCACCGGCCGTCTGTTTT
>JACQHV010000200.1 GCA_016198885.1 Gammaproteobacteria bacterium | reverse complement strand
CTTGAGTAACGGAAACCCGAGTTCTTCCCGGCTCTTCAGATAAGCTTCAGCTATCGCGCGCGCAAGAGTGCGCACCCTCAGAATGTAGCGTTGCCGCTCAGTTACCGAGATCGCGTGGCGCGCATCCAGCAGGTTGAAGCTGTGTGAGGTCTTGAGCATCTGTTCGAAGGCCGGCAGCGGCAGGCCATTTTCCAGTAAACGCCTGCATTCATGCTCACAGGTATCAAACCACCCGAACAAGCCCTGGGTATCCGCCTGTTCGAAGTTATATTTTGATTGTTCCTGCTCGTTCTGAAGGTAAATATCACCGTAGGTAACTTTGCCTGCGGGAGTTTCACACCAGACAAGATCGAACACACTGTCGGTATCCTGCAGGTACATTGCAATGCGTTCCAGTCCATAAGTAATCTCACCGGAGACCGGATGGCAATCGAGGCCACCGACCTGCTGGAAATAGGTAAACTGGCTGATCTCCATACCATCCAGCCGGACTTCCCAACCCAGCCCCCATGCACCAAGCGTCGGTGACTCCCAGTTATCTTCGACGAAACGGATATCGTGCCTCAGAGGATCGATACCGAGTGCCTTCAGCGAATCGAGATATTGATCCTGAATATCCGGTGGTGAAGGTTTGAGCGTCACCTGGAACTGGTAATAGCGCTGCAGACGGTTCGGATTCTCGCCATAACGGCCGTCTGTCGGCCGGCGCGCAGGCTGCACGTAGGCCGCATGCCAGGGTTCGGGACCTATAGCCCTCAGAAATGTCGATGGATGAAAGGTCCCCGCACCCATCTCCATGTCATAGGGCTGTTCAATGACGCAACCCCGGGAACCCCAGTATTCCTGTAAATTGAATATCAGGTCCTGAAAAGTCAGTGTCCCCGGTTTTTTTCTGCGTGCCACAAGCAATTCCCCGTGCAAAGTCAATGCCGGAAAGTATATCTTGATAGCCGATTTATGTGTATGAATTAGCGCCGGGCGGTAGTGGCTCAGTTTGTAACCCAAAGTAGAAACGACGTCATTTCGAAGTCACAAAGTGGCTGAGAAATCGCCGCAGGCGTCCCGAGTGTTACGAGGGACCTTCAGCTATGCAAACTCAAGATCCCTCACATCCGTTCGGAATGACAAACAGGGCCACTACCGCCTCGGGCTGAAAGTCTGGAAAATGCTGTAAGTAGTAGTGTCGATTGAAACTGCAAGAACCTATTGACCGATTTCAGGAATACCCATGCCCTTTATTGCAGCATCAAGTGCGTCATTCCCGCTCTCCGGGGGAAACGGTTTGGTAATGTTATCAATGTTCATTGTCAGGGCTTCATACTTGAAGTCCGGTATCTGATACACCCAGTTTGACATGGAGTCTTTTAATATCCGCGCTTCCTGCTCTGCACTGACCTTATCTGTTGCCGGTTTTTCTTCCGCAAGAGGTTCTGACGTTTCCTGCTGTGCGGCGGCCAATGCAGGATCAAAGCTGAATTCGAAGTGTGCATAAGTCTTGCCATCAATCTTTGCAGATTTTACAGTGGCCTTGAGCCCGTCAAACGTAGATATCGTTGTGACTATGGTGTCATCAGGAAACATAAATTGATCCAGAGATCTGACATCATCAGCACGCATTTCCTCCAGGCTGGTACCGATCCTGTTTAAAATTATCCTGGAGATGTTTTTTTTCTCTTCTGTAATATTTTGTAATTCGAAATCGGTTTGCCCCTTGTTTTCCTTGTAAATAATCAAGTTATTGTCATCTGGCTGTTTAATCTGTACTTCGCGCACCCGTGCCGAGGAAATATCAAAAAGATTTCGTTCAAACCAGTCCTCCTTATGATCAGTAATATTCAGGGTTCCCTCGACCAGCAGGGCCTTGGGATTATTTAACTTGCGCACGTAAAGTCCCGGTTTACTGCTTGATGATTGTCTTTGAGAACCTACAATGAGCGCGGCGATTTCCTGATCTGTATCGTTCCTGAAAGTGAACAGCAATGATGTGGTTCCTTCCGCCTCAGGTCCTTCCACGCCGAGTCGGGAATAAAGATCAGGATTATCTGTTTTTTCATCCAGTATCCTGAGTTCAGACATGTTTATAACGGTTTCCCTGACCTTGTTAAACAGGGCAGGATAGTTATCAGCGTTTTCGATAACCCAGATGTTCCTCTTTTGACGCAATAAAACAGATCGCTGATTGCCCCTGATATCAATTTTGGAGACATTATTGATATGAGCTGCAAGTTCAGGGAACAAATCATCCTTGCTTTTTGTGATTTGAGGTGCGCGTAGTTTGGCAGTAATACCGGCGGCCAGAATGACTGCAACCGTGATGAAGGAGAGTATGAGC
Source organism: Gammaproteobacteria bacterium (assembly GCA_016198885.1). Lineage (GTDB taxonomy): Bacteria > Pseudomonadota > Gammaproteobacteria > Eutrophobiales > Eutrophobiaceae > JAENIZ01. Next base: position 4,866 of record JACQHV010000200.1, on the reverse strand, counting down.
AGTTTTTTATGTTTCATACCAATACTCAATAAGGATTATGGACGCCTGTTTACGCGATATATACCCGTGCCAATAGCAATTATCGTGATAAGCAGAGGAATCAGTCCTATATTGATTATCCGCATTTGTATCCCAAGGTTTTCGATGTTCTTTTTGAGTTCATGTTGTACGGCGCGCAGTTCCTTTCTTGTATCGAGACGTACCTGGCGGAATTTTTCGATCTCTTTGTTCTGCTCCGGGGTCAGAATAAGACTGTTGTCATTACCCTGGTCCTGCTGCAGTTGCCTGATTTTCTCTTCTGCCTCCTTCAGTTTTGCCTGGAGTTCCTGTTCACGCTCGCGGAATTTAAGTTCCGCATCCCGTCTGATGGTTTCAACGCGATCGAAGGGGCGTGTAAATTCACCGCGGCTTCTCAGATTGATCAGGTCATTGCTGCCGGACAGATTGTCAAGAGAATTGATTATAAAATTACCATTGTCGGCAATGGGTTGCGGGAGTTCCATGCCGAAGAAGGATTGTGTCCTGATCCAGAACAGATCGCTCAGAATATCCGTATCCGCCACGACAATGACATTTATATCACCCTCCCTGACAAAAGCTGATGAATCCCGGGATTTTTTGACTTCCCCCTCCTCATTTTCATCGACGGGTTTTCCATCCGGAAAGGCAGTTTCCACATGGCCCTGTAAGCGCACGGCAAGTGCGTAGTTTTTTTCTTCTGATTTAAAATTTTCCAGTATCACATTGGGATCACGCTGGATTAAAAGAAAATCCCTTTCCAGTTTCATGGATTGTCTGGTTGTTGTGATCAAAGGAGTGAATTTGATATTTACATCGGCCTTTTTCTCGATGATCCCGGCTGTCCCTATGTGGATGACACTCAATTCACTCGAAGCGAAGTCTTCCTTGTTAAAACTTTCTTCAGCAAGTCTTAACCAGGGCAGATAACTGATCTCCTGTGGACCGCGATAACCGCGTGTCTGCACGCGCATGGCCGCATTAATATCACCCGCTACCTTATCATTAGCCACTTCCACCCCCCATTTGTCCAGCAGCACCGGCAGTTCGGAATCAATATCAGGCATCGCCGCCGGGCTTTCCGGATTGGGCGGGGTTTGGTCTGCCTCGCCAATTGGATCAACAAAAACCATCGCCTTGCCGCCGTGCAAGACGTATTGGTCAATTGCATAAAGGGTTTCCGGTTTCAGATTTTTTGGATGCACAATCATCAGGACATCAATATCAGTATCGATCTTGTCCATACGGACACCCAGGTCTCTGACCTCAAAGAATTCTTCCATCGCGCTGATGATCGTCCATGGTGATGCCTGTTGCGGCAACTCTTTATTACCGAAGAGGGATAATGAAGTAATGATGCCTATGACGCGTTTCTCTGGATTGGCCAGGTTGTAAATCAATTTTGTAATGTCATATTCCAGCGCGGCCTCGCGGTTTAACTGAAAAAAGGGAATAATTTTCTCATCATCGGTTGAATTTGTGCCCACCAGTCCAAAATAGGCGCGATCTCCGGCTGAATTGACAGCAACACTTTGCAAACCGCTTGCAACCGCCTGATCCTCTTCTTCAGAGAATGTCTCCGGGTCAATAATATTAAGTTCAAGCTCGCTGTTGGCGTGTGTGGCGTATTCCTGCAACATATCACGCACACGGACGCCATAATTTGAAAGGGCGGGGAAGCCTGTCAATTCTTCCTGGGAAAAATAAAAATCCAGGGTGATCGGTTCGTCAAGATTGCGAATGATGTTAAGCGTGCCGTCTGACAGGGTGAAAAGCCTGTTTTCCGTTAAATCAAGACGCCAGTTGGTCAGTGTTGCGTTAACCAGAATAATCAAGGCAACAAAAAGACAGGCAACAAGGACAAGGCCGGTTCCGGAAATAATGTTTCTGCTTACCATGGCTTATCTCCTAACTTGCCTTTCTTGCTTCGATGACAACAACGTTGGCATAAAGCCAAAAGCAGATTAATGCCAGAAAATAAATCAGATCGCGAATGTCGATGACACCTTTTTTAATTGATTCAAAGTGTGTCAGGAAACTGAATGAGGCGATTGCATTAACCACGACCTGTGGCGCCCAACCATGGAAAAAATCCAGTACCAGGGGGAAACCGCTCAACAAAAAAAGAAAACATATCACTACGCTGATTACAAAGGCGATTACCTGACTCTTGGTCAAGGCCGATATGCAGGAACCAATGGCGAGAAAACTCCCGGCCATGAACAGGCTTCCGATATAACTTGCGAGAATTACAGTGTTATCAGGGGAGCCGAGATAATTTACCGTAATCCACATTGGAAATGTCAGAACAATAGCCACGGTCGTGAAGCACCATGCCGCCAGAAATTTTCCGATGACTGCCTGATGCACTGGAATGGGCAATGTCATTAATAATTCGATTGTTCCGGTTTTACGCTCCTCAGACCAGAGGCGCATGGCTATCGCCGGTATCAAAAACAGATATAACCAGGGGTGAAAACGGAAGAATGGCTCCAGGTCGGCCTGGTTGCGTTCGTAAAATGCGCCGAGGTAGAAAGTAAAGACGCCGGTCAGGAACAGGAAGATGACAATAAAAACGTAGGCCACCGGGGTGGAAAAGTAACTAGAGAATTCACGCTGGAATATAGCCTTGATATTATTCATGACTGCGCAGATTCCCCCTGTTCCTGATAAAACTTTGTTGTGATCTGGCGGAACACATCATCCAGCCGTCCGGTATCGGATTTGGCCTGGAGTTCAGCGGGTGTGCCGTCAAAAAGGATCTGGCCGGAGGCAATTATTATCGCCCGGGTGCATACAGCATCGACTTCTTCAAGAATATGGGTGGAAATAATAGTGGCCTTAGCCGGAGCCATTTCCTTGATCAACGTGCGCACTTCATGTTTCTGGTTGGGATCCAGTCCATCAGTCGGTTCATCCATGATCAGCACTTCAGGATCATGCAGGATGGAATGTGCAATACCGACACGCCGTTTGAATCCCTTTGATAATGTTTCAATGGTTTGATTACGCACAGATTCAAGATGTATTTTTTGAATGACTTCCTCAATGCGGTTTTCTTTTTCCACGTTTTTCAGTCCACGGACATCGGCGATAAAATCAAGGAAAGTTTTGACCGTCATCTCACCATAGAGAGGAGCGCCTTCAGGCAAATATCCAATCTTTTCCTTGACCTTGATCGGATCCTCGAGAATGTCATGACCGCAGACTGATACGGTACCGGCGGTAGGCTCAAGAAATCCGGTGATCATTTTCATTGTTGTGGATTTACCCGCGCCGTTCGGACCCAGAAAACCCAGCACTTCGCCCTGTCTGACTGTAAACGATATATTGCGTACCGCATGTATCGGTCCGAATCGTTTATCCAGTGATTTGACATCAATCACTGCCTTTTCTGCATTCCCGGTCAATCAAGTAGTCCTCAAACCACCATTTGATTAAGTGATTCTGGTTAAGGTATTTGCTGCAATAGGGCTGGCGAACAACTGTAAAATCAGTTTTCCAGTGGCCTGCCGGTTAATAAAGCGCAGATATTCTGCACATTATTTGGTTATCGTCAATTCAACATTGACATCGATGTTGATTGGCAGTTCCCGGATCATGAACTTATGATTCTTTTGCCACTGTTTCAAGCTGGCGTTTTTTCAGGCGGAACAGCGCCGAAATGTCTTCATTACCAAATCCCTCATCCATCAGACGCTGGTAGTGGATGAGAGTCATTTCAATCATGGGCAACGCTGCTTTGGAGACGTTTTGCAGCATGACCTGACAGATTTGCAGGTCCTTGTGATGCAGACTGAGTTTGAATCCAGGATGATAAGCACCTGCCAGCATGGTCTTGCCCCGATGATCAAGAAACCAGTTTCCCGCTGCGCCGGTTGCGACAATATCAACGACCTTGTCCATATCAAGCCCCATGGCGAGGCCAAAGGCCAGGGACTCAGTCACGGCCTGATTGATACCGGCGGCCATTAACTGATTGACTGCCTTGCAGGCCTGGCCGCTGCCCGTTGGACCGATATAGGCAATATTGGCGGCAATGGCTGACAATGTCGGCCTGACGCGTTCCAGCACCTTCTCATTGCCACCGACCATCATGGCCAGCGTCCCTTTTTTTGCGCCTTCGACACCTCCGGAGACCGGACAATCAAGAAAATACACCTGTTTGTCCTGCATGATCGCCGCCGCCTGTCTGGCGGTTTCGCTGCTTACCGTTGAGGTATCGGCAACCACAGTATCCGGTTTTATGGCCACGGAGATGGATTGAATGATCTCGAGCACATCTTTATCGCGGGAGACGCAGGTGACAATAAGTTCACATTCACCCGCCAGTTGCGAAGGTGTTTCCGAGATTTTCACACCGGTTTTTTCTACGATGGACTTTGCCTTGCCGGGGGTCCGGTTCCAGATGGCATGCAGAAATCCCGCCTTGTGAAAATTCAGGGCCATGTGGCCTCCCATTGCACCGAGACCTATTACACCAACCTTCATTTTTTTCTCCGCATTCACATTAATTCATATGTGCGAAAGTATATAGTGATGTGAAGCGTTGATCGTGAAGCGTGAAGCGCAGAACTGAAACACAATCCACGAAATACTCTTCACGAATTACGTTTCACGCAGATCAGTCTTCAAGATACGTATATCCATCCAGACCCTGGGTCAACTCACCGAGATATTGTGACTGTTGCATGCTGTTCAAATTGGCCGAATTGATCTTCTGTTTGTAATTTTTTTCAAGGTTCTTTACATCAATGTGCACGTAATCCAGCAGGTCAGCCACAGTGTCACCCTGATGAAACTCAGTCAGTTGATAATTTCCGTCAGGCATAAGTTCAACATTAACAG
>JACQHV010000199.1 GCA_016198885.1 Gammaproteobacteria bacterium | reverse complement strand
TGAATGCCCAGAGATCTTCCAGTGACCCTCCGCCACGGGCAAGTATTAATACTTCACATTCCCTGCGTTGTTCAGCTTCCTCAAGCATGGCGATAATCTGTTCCGCCGCACCTTCTCCCTGTACTGCTGTGGGATACACGATGACTTTCGCAAGAGGAAACCTGCGTCGCAGAATGCTGAGGATATCGCGTATGGCTGCGCCGGTGGGCGAGGTAATCACTCCGATTGTTTTCGCCATGTAAGGAATAGGACGTTTATGTTCCTCATTGAACAGTCCTTCCTTGAAGAGGCGTTGCTTGAGTTCCTCGAAGGCACGTTGCAGGGCGCCGTAACCGGCGGGTTCCATGTATTCGATGACGAGCTGAAATTCACCGCGATCTTCATAGAGACTGACATTTGCCTTCACCAGCACTTCCACTCCATTTTCAGGTTTGAATTTCAGTGACGTGCGGCGATTGCGGAACATCGCACAACGCACCTGGGAATGTTCATCCTTGAGTGAGAAATAGATATGACCGGAAGCAGGTTGTGCCAGATTGGAGATCTCACCCTGCACCCAGATTGGCGGGAAGCTGCCTTCCAGGATCGCGCGCACCTCACGATTCAGGCGCGTGACACTATAAATATCACGGGTTTCAATATTGGAATCGAAGATACTGTTCATTATCTTGTTTATCATTACAGGCCCAGCAAGATTTCTCCTTTCAGTCGAAATGACATAAATCATTGTCATTCCGAACCTTGACCCTAACGGATGTGAGGGAGCAGGTGAGGAATCCTGGATTAATCAATAATGGCCTGCCATTTGATTTATATAAATAAATCAAGGATAAACAAATTAAAGAGTTATTTACCTGCAACATGGCAGTCTCTATAATAGCCCGCCATTCCGCGATATGGTAAGAGTTTTGAAATGCGTGTTACCGAACAGGCCCTGACCTTTGATGACATACTGCTGATCCCTGCCTACTCCCAAGTCCTGCCTCGCGAGGTCGATCTCAAGACCCAACTGACACGCACCATTACACTGAATATTCCCATTCTTTCCGCCGCGATGGACACGGTGACGGAAGCAAGATTGGCAATTACGCTCGCACAGGAAGGAGGTATTGGCATTATTCACAAGAACATGAGCGCGGAGGCACAGGCACAACAGGTGCGCACCGTAAAGAAGTTTGAGAGCGGCGTGATCAAGGACCCGTTTACCGTGACGCCGGATACCAGTATCAGACAGGTACTTGAATTAACCAGGGCTAATGCTATCTCCGGCGTGCCAGTCGTAGAAGGTGAACAATTGGTCGGTATCGTGACGAGCCGGGACCTGCGTTTTGAAACGGGCTATGGCAATCCCGTAAAGACGATCATGACACCGAAAGACCGGTTGGTGACAGTAAAAGAAGGCGCGGATGATCAGGAGATCAAGACGCTTTTGCATAAATATCGCATTGAAAAGATCCTGGTCGTCAATGATAAATTCCAGTTGCGCGGCCTGGTAACAGTCAAGGACATACAGAAGGCGCATGAATTTCCAGATGCCTGCAAGGATGCAGCGGAACAATTGCGTGTCGGTGCCGCCGTGGGTGTCGGGGAAGGAACGAGAGAACGTGTTGAGGCGTTAATTATTGCAGGGGCTGATGTCATTGTCGTGGATACTGCCCATGGCCATTCCAAGGGCGTGCTCGACATGGTGATGTGGATAAAATCAGCCTTCCCGGATACGCAGGTTATCGGCGGCAATGTCGCAACAGAAGACGGGGCCAAGGCATTGGTCAAGGCCGGTGCAGATGCAGTCAAGGTCGGGATAGGCCCAGGTTCGATCTGTACCACCCGTGTAGTGACCGGCGTGGGCGTACCCCAGATTACGGCTGTTGCAAATGTGGCAAAGGCGCTGGCAGGCACAGGTGTGCCGTTTATCTCTGACGGTGGGATACGCTACTCGGGTGACATTGCCAAGGCCATTGTGGCCGGTGCCTATTCGGTAATGATAGGTGGTTTGTTTGCAGGCACCGAGGAAGCACCGGGAGAAGTCGAGCTATACCAGGGACGTTCCTATAAATCATATCGTGGAATGGGTTCATTGGGCGCCATGTCACAGCAACACGGATCTTCTGATCGTTATTTTCAGGAAAACGACGAAATTGAAAAAATGGTGCCGGAGGGCATTGAAGGTCGTGTTCCGTACAAAGGCAACCTCGATGCCATTATTCACCAGTTACTGGGTGGTGTACGGGCGGCCATGGGTTACACGGGTTGTAAAAATATGGAAGAGTTTCGCAGCAAACCTTCTTTTGTACGATTGACCCATGCCGGTATCCGTGAGAGTCATGTGCATGATGTTGCTATCACCAAGGAAGCGCCAAATTACCGGATGGAATAATAATCAGGGACCGGGGATCAGGGATCAGGCAAATGCTTCCGAAACCGTTATTATCCACTTACTGATCCCTGATCCCCGATCCCTGATCCCTATCAAATGACCGATATTCACTCTGAAAAAATTTTAATCCTTGATTTTGGATCCCAATATACCCAGCTTATCGCCCGTCGCGTGCGTGATACCAAGGTTTATTGTGAGATCCACCCTTTTGATTTATCGGATAAAGAGATTTCGGAATTCAGGCCCAATGCCATAATTCTCTCCGGCGGACCGGAATCGGTGACCATTGCCAATGGAGTGAGGGCACCCGGGGCGGTTTTCAGTTCAGGCGTCCCTGTGCTCGGGATCTGTTACGGCATGCAGAC
>JACQHV010000198.1 GCA_016198885.1 Gammaproteobacteria bacterium | reverse complement strand
TCCCTTGATTTCAACCATGCATGCACGGCAATTGCCATCAGGACGATATCCTTCCTTGTAACATAAATAGGGTATTTCAATGTGATACCGTTTAGCAGCCTGAAGAATGGTTTCATCCCCTATGGCATCAATGGTTTTACCATTAAGGGTGAACTTCGTGATTTTCTCATTCAAAAATTTGGGGTTTGCTGCCATTATTCGAATTCCTGTGGAAAATATTTGATAGCACAACGCAATGGATTGGGTGCGGCCTGCCCCAGTCCACAGATGGAAGCATCAACCATGGCCTGAGACAATTCTTCAAGTAACGATTGATCCCAGTCCTTTTGTTCCATCAATTTCACCGCCTTTGCCGTTCCGACACGGCAAGGTGTGCATTGACCGCAAGATTCATCTTCAAAGAAACGCATGGCATTTAATGCCATGGTCTTGGCGCTATCCATATTTGATAAAACAATAATAGCCGCAGATCCAATAAAGCAACCATAGGGTTGCAGTGTATCAAAATCCAAGGGGATATTACCAAGAGATGCAGGTAATATACCGCCCGATGCGCCACCAGGGAAATAACCATAAAATTCATGGCCGGGCAGCATGCCGCCACAATATTCATTGATAAGTTCGAGCATGGTGATGCCCGCTGGCGCGAGATGTACACCAGGTTTCTGTATCCGGCCACTGACGGAAAAGGAACGGAGCCCTTTTCTGCCATGACGGCCATTTGCGGTAAACCACTCAGGACCCTTTTCAATGAGTTCACGGACCCAGTGCATCGTTTCCATGTTCTGCTCGAGGGTGGGGCGGCCAAATAAACCAATCTGGGCCACATAGGGTGGCCGTAATCGGGGCATACCCCGTTTGCCTTCGATGGACTCAATCATGGCTGATTCTTCCCCACAGATATAGGCGCCGGCGCCACGGCGAAGATATATGGGAGGCAATTTACAGGGAGGTTCCTGTATTAATGCAGCCAGTTCCTGTTCCAGCATTTTACGACAGCCTGCGTATTCATCACGCAAATAGATATAGATTGCATCTGCCTCAATAGCCCAGTGTGCGATCAACGTTCCTTCAATAAACCGATGTGGATCACGTTCAAGATAATAACGATCCTTGAAAGTACCGGGCTCACCTTCATCGATATTGATGGCAATTAATCTTGGCTTTGGTTGTTCACATAAAATGCGCCATTTTTTTCCGGCCGGAAAACCGGCACCGCCCAGGCCACGCAAATCTGAATCTTCAAGCAATTTTATGATGTCTTCCCTGGAATACCTGCCATTCATGCAGTCTGTTAATGTCCGGTAACCATTGTTCTTTGTGTATTCTTTGTATGGAATGCAGGGTGGAAGCTGCGCTTCATTCCTGTTTTTCGCAATCATGTCCGAAATTTTGTCCTCCTCGGCATTTTCAACAGGATTTGTCCCGACTACAGCGACAGGCGCTGCATCACACCGGCCCACACAGGGGACAGGTTGAATACGCACTCCGGTTTTTTTGTTTAAATTCAATTTTTCAATTAATTTTTTGGCGCCAAACATTTCGCAAGTCAGGGAATCGCAGACACGTACGGTCAATGGAGGTGGGGGGATTTCACCTTCCCTGATCACATCGAAATGGTGATAAAAAGTCGCAGTCTCATAGACTTCAGCCGTGGGCAGATTCATTTCTGCAGCGAGAGCAAGTATATGGCGGTTGGTAATGTGGTGATAATTATCCTGGATTTTATGCAGATGTTCGATCAACATATCGCGTGTACGCGGTTCGTTTCCCAACAGATTCCGGACATCGGCCAACGCCTTCTGATCCATGATGCGGCCCATGATGCGGCCTTTTTTTCCGCGTGTACGTTTCATGTTCCTTAATTATCCAGTCTTAATTGTTTGTAGTATCAATATTTCACCCTTGCCATTACTGGCCAGATCTCCCGTAAAGCGATGTGCTTCCGGACCATATTCTCTGAAGAGGGTTAAGCGCTGTTCCATTTCGCTCAATTGTTTAAATAAAAGTCGCAAGAATTGCACCTTTAAATTACCACAACTCTTGAAAGTAGCGGATATGTGCCTTGGTTTTTTAGCCAGGATAATTGTGCCTCTTTTCATACCGAATCCGGAATACTTTCCGGCCTTGTCCAGAACAATTATGGTGCCGGCGATCATCCGGCTGCCACAATAATCACCCGCCATACCACATATAATTATTATGCCACGCCGCATGCGATCACCAACGCGATCCCCAGCGTTACCAGAAACATATATAAGGCCATCCGACATCCCGTAAGGATCTCCCGGCAGCCCAGCGCCAAGATAGTCATCAACATTACCGTTAATATGGATGCGTCCATTCGTCATGCTGTTGCCCACCCAGGAACCGGCGTTGCCCTGGACGTTGATATTACCTCCTTGCATGTACTGGCCGATGAAATTTCCGGCGTTTCCTTGAACATCGATATTTCCCCGGCTCATATTTTGACCAATACATATCAGTTTTTCTGTACTACCCAGGAATTTTATGTTTTCAGGATTATCCCCTGAGATTGAAAATAATTTATCAACTGAAATTTTCTGTTTTCCATATCTCAGGTTTATTTTTTTAATTTGTGTTTGGCTTTTCGCTAAAAGTTTGTCAGGTGTAAGCGGTGATACATCCAGAGTAAACTCCGGTATTATATTTAATTTGAAGGTGAGAGGACTCATACTACGATATTCTTCAAATGGAAATGATAGGCACCCAGATTACCGCCATAATTACCTGCACTGACGCGATAAATGCCTTTTCTCGGTCCAAAAGAGCAAACTGCGTTAATACCTTTACGCATTGCATCCCGGATAACTTCTTCGTTAAGTCCATCAATAACAATCTCCAGAACAGATCCGACTTCATCTGACAGATCAGAATTAACTTGCCCTTTAATTGTGGGGCAATAAGCCTCATTTGTTGATGCAACTAAAAATTTATATTTGGAACCTATCTTGGACCCTGCTCCCACGATACCACCCGGAAAAGCCGTGATTACGCCGGTAACTTTCTTGATTTCATCGATGGCCTTTTCACATGCCGCCAGGGCATGACGGGTTGTTTTGCCCATCACAAGAAAATTGCCACCGCCAATAGCCCTGGTAACTCCGGTTGTTTCTTCACATACGAACTCACCATGCATTACCGGTATACGCCAGAAACGCCGGCCATTAATAGTTTTGGAGATTTGGTAACCATCCCCGAAAAATCGCAGGTTTTTCCCCAGAGGAATTTCTTCATCACCATGAATACCGGCATAGCAGGCAGTAGTAGCTGCGGTCATAACCGATTGGCCAACCCGCTTAGGTACCTGTTTTTCCAACTCCTTGGTGGACATCGCGAAAACCATTACTGCTATCCCGGGTCTCCCGTCTGGCGTCTCAGACGGGTTTAGCTCCCGTTCAATAGCAGATTCACAACCGCAACCAATAACTGAGGAAGCAAAACCCGTGAGAGAATTGGCTGCGCGATAGGCCCATTTCAATGTCATAGCTGTAATGATGATGCGTGTTGCCTTCATCGGGAAGGCCTCTGCAAAGGTATCATCAATAGTAACGCCATTAATTTTCATGGTTGTTCATCAGGCACATGGTTGAATATTGATACGGTCATAGCCATGTGAAAGAAGCTCTTCATCATTAATTCTGAAATTGTCGAGTTTGACTGTCTGATAACGATCGAAATATTCTCTCAATGATCGCTCAATAGTTTTGTCATATTCAGGTCGCAGGGTGTGAATACTGCCGTTTGTTACTTTCACAATTTTTCCATTTTTTGCAACCAGCTCACCGTCTTTAAATACATAAGCGGGTTTCGTAAACATTGTTTCTCTGTTTTTTACATCGTTATAGACGGTGATATCCGCTGCAGATCCTGCTCCGAGATGCCCACGATTTTTCAGACCCAGACTCCGTGCGGGTGCAGCACGTGTCATGATTGCAATTTCGTAGAGAGAATATTCCCGATCAAGACTGCCCAGAATACTTGCAGAGGCTGCTTTTTTATTGATTGTTGATAGCATGTCATTACGGAAAGTGCGATCCATCAACAGGCGAATCAAATGCGGATAACTTATAAACGGCGCACCATTGGGATGGTCCGTTGTGAGAAAAATACGCCATGGATCATTTATCTGCAGGAAGAGTTCGAGTCCGATTGCCCACTGCAAAGAATGTACAAATTTTTTATCACTGTATTTAAATGGGACAACACCACAACCTGCGTCACATTCAATATCCATGACAACCCATTTGTTCGGGTGTGCATACCAGTGTCCAGCATACTGAAGCATGGTGTCACCAGACGCTGTAACAGTCTGTCCAAACATTATCTGACCAACATCTATCGAGATATTCGGGTTGGCATTGACTGCCTCAGAAATTTGGGCGGCTCCGGATGAAAATTTTCGATCACCTTCTGTACCATAGCTGTGAAATTGTATATGGGTAAGATGCAGAGGCATTCCTTCAACGGCGTTAATGGTATCCAGCGTGGTCTGCATATTTCCGGGAACACCAAGATTGCATCCATGCACATGCAATGGATGGGGAATACCCAGTTCACGAACTGCACGGGCAAGTGTTATCAGGATTTCTCTGGGGGTAACATCATAATATACGTTGGTTTCGTCCAGATTCAATTTGCGCTGATTAAACTTGAAGGCACTGATGCCACCGGGATTAACAACCTTGATGCCCATAGCCTGGGTTGCATTGATGATCCATCCTACATAATCACTGATGGCCTCCTGATCTTTATGGGACGCAAGCATACGCAGGAAAAAATCATCATTTCCTAATAATGCATAAGCTCCTTTATCAATTATAGGGATATCCCCCATTTCCATATGCGCCTGGCGGGCATTGATCGGTAACATAGCTGGTTCAAAGCAGGCGGTATAACCCATCTCAGCATAGCGGTAACCTGTTGTCAGGGTTGAAGGCGCTGCATGACCGCAACCAGAACGTGTCAATGAAGTTTTACTGACAGGATCATTACGATGATCTTCCGGCAGCATAATACGGGCGATATTGACCTTGCCACCACCAATATGAGTATGGATATCAATCGCACCGGCCATGACAATTTTCCCGCGCAGATCATATATCTTGCTGATCTTTACATTGGCGGAGGGTTTGCGTGTGATGTGACCATCGCGAATATAAATGTCGCGTTGTTCACCATTGATCCCGTGTACAGGGTCGTAAACTGTACCGCCCGACAATTTAATTAACATATATTTCTTTTATAGTGATTGTGATACACGATTAAGGATATCTGCCACACTTAAATTTTCAGTTGTACGTACTTGTTTTAATGGTAATGCAACAACACTATCTGTACGAAATAATTGTCCGTTATGATCAACTCCTGGTGTGCCCACTGGGATAAATATATCCGGTTTGAAGTGTAATTTCGTCAATGGTGTAGCCAGAACGATTGTCGGGATGTTGGCCTTTGGTGGTCTGATGTTTGCACTAAAACTTGATATCCATAGCAAGGTATCTACCTCCTTTTTATTAAGTACATTCCTGATCGCATATTTATACGGGTCATATTCCGGATATCCCTTGTAAAAACTTACGCGTAGTGGATAACCACACTGCCAGGCACTGACATTGCCAGCAGTTATTCCACCATCATTACCTGCAAGACTGAGACCTGCAAATCGTGTTGTTCTGTTCAGGAATTTGATTGCCTGACAGATGGCCTGGATAGTTAATTCAGCATGATTGTGATTTAATTCACCAGGCGCCCAGACAATGACGCCATAACTGGCTTGCTTCATGCGTTCTGCCAGCTTTTCAAGAATTCCCAATTTAATTCCCGCAATCTGCTGTTCCTGTATCTTGTTACCAACGATGAGGGCGTGTAATGTTGCAATGATCTCGGCAATCTGCTCCTGTTTGCAATTGATGGAAGTTGGTAGACGTCCAGAAGGACTTCTTCCTGCTGAAGTATTCAAATGATCACCGATATAAACAATCTTACGTTGCTTAATTTCGGTATTAAACAAGGCATTTTTATTCCAGACTACACGTTCATAAAATCTTGGATAGTTAGTAATGCCATCTGTCCCGGCAAATATTATGAGATCAGCGCGATTTTTAATCTCTGCAAGGGTAGTCATCATCCAGCCATGATCCTGCATGACTTTTATATTGCGCATGGCGCCGTCACTATGCATATGGTCGATAATAGCGCCTGTTTTATCTGCAAGTTGCATGACGGCGCGCATACCAGAGACATCTGTACCAAGACCGGCGATCAAGGGTTGACGCGCGTGGCGAAAAATTTTGATCACATG
>JACQHV010000197.1 GCA_016198885.1 Gammaproteobacteria bacterium | reverse complement strand
CCCTTGAGATGCTGGTTTTCCGCCGCTTCTTTTAGGCCGTTCCCCATATGACAGGATGTCCCAAAGTTCTTCCTTCGTGCCAAAGGCGTCCTGGCCCACGGCGCCAACTTTTTCTACCAACCCGCGAAGGGGCGAGTTACCCTGTTCTTCGCGACGGTAGATTCGAACTATGTAACTTTCCATATGTACCCCTTTTTTCAAAAAATGGCAGGCATCCATTCCTGCCAGTACGAGGCTAGATTAATTTATGAGTGATTACAGATTGATTACAGATTGGCAGATTTATAAAACGTTTTTTGACTCCCTGACGCACTGATCCATCGGGAGTTACTAACTCTTCAGGTCTACCTTTGTGGAGAAAAATGCCCAAAATTCAGCATAATGGTGGTCATGATCAGAAGATTTAATATCGTGAAAGATGCCAGATCACAGATAATAATGCTGGCCATCGGTGTCCTGTCCGACCGTTCGCAAGAGTAATTGGGTTGAGAATTTCGCCGATTTTTGAAAAAGATCACTTAATTCTCTCCATAAAATGGACTTACTTCGCTTCTATTTTTGGACACTACGAGATTAACGAATTATTTTGAATTAACCTCAAATATATAACAGGGAAATATCATGGAATTCGACCTTATCTATACATACATATATATAATGAATAATGCTTTGAATCATTCAATGTGCATTTTATTATTTTTAACATTCCTCAATAGCACTTTCCTTAAACAAATTTCTAATCAGACACACCTTCTCTCTTCGAGCGGTTTTACCCTGGTATCTGTACCTCATGGAACGCTCTGCGAATTTTATTGCCCGGATGGATCCTGCCGGCAATCTCCACCCTCTGCCCATCGGATACTGAACCGATAAATCTAAACCGCCTCAGAAAACATGATCAAAAATAATCAATGTTAACTATATAGCAAAGTTGTATACTATTTTAATAGACTTCTGTTGTAGGTGCTCCAAGGTTTTCACCGCGGAGTTAAACGGGAAGCCGGTGCGTAGATCAACTCTACAATGCCGGCACTGCCCCCGCAACGGTAAGTGAGTCAAGGCGGATCATAACGCCACTGCGTGAAGCGCGGGAAGGCGATCTATCCGATGAGATACAGATCTCATCACTCACGAGTCCGTAGACCGGCCTATAGCGAAAACAACCATGTTGCGGTGGGTGACAATGGGCGTCTGCCATAGATACCCCCTCGACATTAGCAATAACAATTGACCGCTTCACGGCGGGTGACAGGTCAAGGGGGAATATGATTACTCATCAAGCCTTTACTGCGGCTCTGCTCGGCTTTTTATTTGTTACAACTGTTCAGGCCAATGAAGATCTGCAAACCAATGAGACAAATGAAGACACTGATGTTCTGGATACTGTGGTCGTCAGTGCGACACGATGGGAAACATTTGGTATCCCTACAGCAAGTAGTATTACCGTAATTACACGTGATCAAATAATTGGTTCCGGGGCCGATCGTATTATCGATGTATTAAAAGGCCAGGGTGGTTTACAAGTACAGGATCTGTTTGGAGACGGCAGCCGGTCCACTATTGATATGCGTGGTTTCGGATCAACCGGCGGATTCAATACCCTCATTTTGGTTGATGGCAGACGTCTTAATAATACTGATTTGTCCGCCCCCAGATTAAATCATATTTTTCTTAAAGATGTAGAACGTATTGAGATAACACAAGGAGCTGGAACCGTTTTATATGGTGATCAGGCGGTAGGCGGCGTTGTTAACATTGTCACCCGTCAACCGGATAAATTCGTGGCAGATATTGATGCAGGTTATGGCAGTTATGATTCCCAGTCACAAATTCTTAATGTGTCAAACCGGTTTGAAAACGGTATTGGAATACTTGCATCAGCCGAACGTAGCCGCTCCGATGGTTACCGGGACAATAACAAATCTGATTATAAAAACGGTTTCTTGAATCTCTCTTTTGACTGGTCAAGGGGCAGTATTTTTACGGAGCTTCAACGCACCGAAGAAGACCTTGGTCTGCCGGGTTCCTTGTTTGCTGATGAGATTGCTGTTTCACGCAGACAAACTACACATCCTGATGATTTTAATGAGTCCATTTCAGAAGCACTACGATTTGGCGGTTCATATTCCATTACACCCTACTGGGATTTTGCTGGTGAATTTACCCTGCGAGATGATGATGTAAAGGGCGCACTTACTGCCTTCGGGGTTACCTTACCTTTACAACAAAAGCGACTGGTCAAATCTTACAACCCGCGTTTCCGTGGATTTGTCCCTGCAGGCAGTCAAACAATGACATTGATTGTTGGAGCAGATATTGAGGATACCGATTATAGTCTGGTCAGCCCCTTTGGCGTGCAGAATACCACTCAGGATATGCTGAGCGTCTATTCACTCGCAACTCTACCGGTCAATGAGGTAATTGCAATCACGGGCGGAATCAGGAAAGCATGGCAAGAGACGGAGATCATCGATTTTTTCCGTTTCTTCCCGGGGGATGAACTTAAGGATAATCAGACTGCCTCAAGTTTAGGCGTAACAGTCACTCCTGCAGATGCCTGGAGGTTTTTCATGGAGCGTGAGGATGTGTACCGGTTTCCACTGGTGGATGAAGAGACAAGCGTCTTTCTGGCACCAAGTACGCTTGAAACACAAACCGGAGTGTCATACGAGTTCGGCGCTGACTGGCATAATACCTGGTTGCTTGGCAAAATCACGGGTTATGTTCTGAATCTGGAAAATGAAATAATTTTTAATCCAATTACTTTTGAAAATACTAATCTGGATCCAACGAAACGTAATGGCATCATTTATGAAATTGGGATATTTCCTGGTGATAATTTCTCTTTTGACGCTCAATATTCCTATACCAGGGCCGAATTTAAGGAAGGACCTTTTGATGGAAACAGGATTCCCCTGGTCGCAGAACATCAATTCCATATGAGTTTGAGCTATCGATTTATGACGCATTGGAGTTTTTATGGTGAATTGTTTTTAATCAGCGACAGGATTGCAGGCAGCGATTTTGCAGATACCTTTCCTGACTTGCCCGGCTATGGTGTCAGCAATCTTAATTTGCGCTTTGATAACAACAAATATTTCCTGTCCGCACAGGTCAATAATATCCTGGATAAGGAATATTCTGATTCAGCATCTGTCGGGCTTAATGCAGTTTTTGTAAATGAAGTGGGGTTTTTCCCTGCACCGGAGCGGAATTTTATGATAAATGGCGGGATACATTTTTAAACGTAAATCTAACGGACTTTTACAGACCTATCTTTTAAATAAAGACAGAAATAATCATACATGAGTGGTGATCAACCTGATCAGGAGTCCAACCTGGAATTAAAAGCTGTAATTTTATTCGGAATATTGTCCATATTAATTACTGCTTGTTCAGAACAATCATCTCAATTTGCAAAAACAGACGAAGAACCGCAACGGGTTGCCGTGATAGGACCTGCGATCGCTGAAATTATGGATGAACTCGATCTGCTTGATCGCATAGCAGGTCTTGGGGAATTTGGTCCCTGGCCGGAGCCAATCAGCGGACTACCGGTAGTCGGCGGTTACGATAGCCCTAATGTAGAACAAGTACTATTACTCGACATCGACACTGTCTTCAATATTCAAAGTCAAGCTGCCATGGCGGCGCATGATCGCCTGCGATCGCTGGGCATTCGGGTTGTGGAACTCGATACCTCCACCTTCGAGAGTGTATTTCATACCATCGAAACACTGGGTAACATTTTCAACCGTGATGCTGCTGCCACACAGCTTGTTACAAGCATACGTGACGAATTAGCTGAGATTGAACGCCAGGCACAGGGTCTCGAACGGCGACGCGTACTGTTCGTTGTCGGAGGCAGCCCGACATACCTTGCGGGACCGGGCTCACACATCGATCGGTTAATCCGGCTTACCGGTGGTGAAAACGTAGCTCACGATGCGCTCAGCCCGTATCAACAGCTGTCGCTGGAAACAGTACTCGAACGCCAGCCAGAAGTCATCATAGACGCCTCGGATAACCGGCCGGCCGCTACACGTGGGCGTCAGACTGGTTCCTGGGGACGTTGGAGTTTCCTGCCGGCAGTACGAAATGAACGGGTGTATTGGGTTCATCCTTCCCGGCTTGTCATCCCGGGTATTCGATTGCCGGAAATGGCGCGGTTGATGGGCAAGTTTATCCATCCTGAGGTTTTTGGTGAACCAAGCCCGGCTGAATATCACGAATATGAATATAGAAGTTAAGGCACGTCAGGTTGAACCGCTTACCGGTTCACGATTGCTCATAGTTACCGCAACACTTACGGTGATTCTCATCCTGTGTTTGGGTCTTGGTATTGCCTTTGGGGCGGGTTCCGTATCCATCACACACCTTCTGCCGGGCGCTACCCTGACCGAAGTTGAAAGGGCAATCATGTTTGAGGTGCGCCTGCCGCGGGTACTTGTCGCGGGGTTTCTGGGTGCAGCACTCGCGGTTGCCGGTGTTGTTTTTCAAGCACTATTACGCAACCCACTGGCCGATCCCTATGTGCTTGGGGTATCCGGTGGCGCCAGTATTGGCGGTGTTGTTGCGCTCATGCTGGGATTGGGAGCAGCTGGCGACCTGCTGGGAAGTATAGCGGTTCCGGCCTTCGCCTTTGGAGGGGCACTTGGCGCACTGCTTCTGATCGAGTTCATCGCTACGATCGGTGGACAGTTGACGGTCTATACGATTCTCCTGACAGGGGCTATCTTCAATGCCTTTGCAGCCGCATTAATCTACTTTCTCCAGAGTGTTGCTTCCCTACAGCAGTTACATGAGATCGTCTTTTACCTCATGGGCCGGATACCGTCATTAGGTGGCCGTAGTCTGTCGGTATTGGCAATTGCCATAGTCATCACAGCCATAACCTTGTTATTTATGGTCCGAAATTATAATGCCTTGAGCTTGGGTGAAGAGACTGCCATGCAGTTGGGCGTCGATG
>JACQHV010000196.1 GCA_016198885.1 Gammaproteobacteria bacterium | reverse complement strand
TCAGGGTTGATGGTGGTGTGGGCGGTATATCCCTCATCTTCCAGTCTGGATGGAAGGCGGTGAAATGAAGGGGGACGTCCGGTCCGAGATTCTCAACCACCCATCGGGTCAGCTCATCCAGTTCTTTATCAGAGTCGTTCACTCCGGGGATGAGGAGGGTGGTGATCTCAAACCAGACGTCCGTTTTCTGTTTAAGATATATGAGCGTTTCCAGCACCGGTTGCAGGTGGCCGCCGGTGATCTTCCAGTAAAACTGCTCGGTAAACCCCTTGAGATCAATATTGGCCGCGTCAATATTTTCATAGAATTCCGCGCGTGGTTCCGCGCACATATAACCTGAACTTACGGCGAGGGATTTTATGCCGTATTTTTGGCATGCCTTTGCAACATCTATTGCATATTCAAAAAAAATAATCGGATCGTTATATGTATAGGCCACGCTGCGGCAATTTAATTCATGCGCAACACGCGCAATTTTTTCCGGAGAAGCCGAGTCAGCCAGTGTATCGATCTCACGTGATTTACTGATATCCCAGTTCTGGCAGAATTTGCAGGCAAGGTTGCAGCCCGCAGTGCCAAAAGACAAAACGGGTGTCCCGCACAGGAAATGATTCAGTGGTTTTTTTTCAATGGGGTCGACACAAAAGCCGCTTGATCGGCCATAGGTTGTCAAAACGATCTGTCCGCCGTGGTTCGCGCGCACGAAACACAATCCCTGCTGACCTTCATGTAATTTACAGGCGCGCGGGCAGACATCACACTGGACACGCCTGTCTTCGAGCGTGTGCCAGTATCGTGTAGATACAATATTGTTTGCCACCTTCATTCAATTACACTCTGCAGGTACTGGTATTTGCCAGTATTTGATAATTATTATGATGAATACCTCGTAATAGATACTGATCTGGATCAATAAATGAGGTAATCGAGTAACGAGTGATGGTCATGAATCATGATAGATTCAGGATCACAACCCGATTTTCTTAATCAAGAATTGATGTGTTCTTTATGAATAATACCCATCTCCCGAAGGATTTTTTCTGCCTCATTCTCATTTACATCTGTCCAATTTTGATATGCATCAGCAACGGCAAAACTCAATCCGCCGCGTATATTTGCGCAATATATGGAATCGGCCTCAGCAGCCACAGGCGGAAGGGCGCTGTCATGCCCCGTTGGTACGGCCACAATAAGCTGGTCTGCTCCCTTGTTTTTCAGTGCCTCTATTGCAACACGCAGCGTAAAACCGGATGCAATGCCATCATCGACCAGGATAACCGGCCGCTGATTGAGATTATAAACATCGAACCAATCATGAAAACGTTTAATGCGCCGCGCAATTTTGTCCCGGGTCTGTTCCACACACACCTGGACCTGCGATTCGCTCAACCCGAGATGTGGCAGAAGATCCTGATTGAACCGTACGGTCCCGTCAGAGGCGACCGCGCCAAAACCGCTTTCAGTATTCCACGGCAATGTGATCTTGCTGACGACTTCAACTCCCAGTGTGGCAGTGATTTTTCCCGCGATCTTTGCCGCAACCGGTACACCACCCGCGAGAATCCCGAGCACCAATGCATTGCTTTTCCTGAATTTTTCAAGCATGCCGGCCAGTACCTCCCCGGCATGGTCCCGGTCAAGAAAGACCCCAGTGTGATCTTTGAGGCCTGATAATCCGATAATCTTGCCAGTCATGGTTGTTATTCAATGATCACTTGCATAAAGTATTCGCTAATCTGCTGCACTGAATATGATCTGGATCAATTCTGATTCAGATAAAATTATTCATTATTTACAATGTCTGGAAAAACAGATCAAATTTACGACGCGACTATATACTGAATATGAATACTGATACAAAAATTCAGAAAATGGTCATTATACTGAGGGAACCGCCATTCAAATGAAATACATACCTTCCCACATGACCATGGTCATAATCATCCTGGCCATGCTGCTGCTGATACTTTTCATTGACCATTTAACACCCATAGGTATAGCAGATACCTTTCTTTATGTCACACCCATCCTGATTAGCCTGTGGCTGCCGTGGAGAGGTTTTATTTATCTAGTGGCAGCTATCTCCAGCCTGTTCACCATCATCGGGTATTATCTCAGTCCGGAAGGGGCAGATACATCGATTGCTCTGATACATCGTGGCGAATCCCTGTTCATAATCTGGCTCACGGCGATCCTGTGCGCGCTATTAATCCAGAAACGATTATTGAATCAGGCTATCATCAATACGGCTGTTGATGGAATTATCACCATCAATTCCGGCGGTATCATTCAGACATTTAATCACGCGGCACAGGACATCTTCGGTTATTCGGCCGAGGAAGTGATTGGACACAATGTCTCCACGCTGATGCCCTCGCCTTATCATGAAGAACATGATCAATATATAAAAAATTATCTTGATACAGGACAAAAGAAGATCATCGGTATTGGTCGTGAAGTCACAGGCTTGCGAAAGGATGGCTCAACTTTCCCCCTCGATCTCTCCGTCGGTGAATATTATTTTGGTGAAGAACAGCATTTTGTTGGAATCTTGCGCGATATCACTGCACGCAAAAAAATCCAGGAAAATATTACAATCCGTACAAATCAACTGGCAGCATTGACCAGTCTCAGTGAGCAGTTGCTTAGTAACCTGCCATTTGAGGAATTGATGAACAAAATTGCATATGCCATTGCCAATACCCTTGGCATGGAGTACGTAAAAATCCTGGAACTTCTGCCAGATCAAAAAAATCTGCTGTTTCACGTGGGTATTGGTTGGCCTCATACGATGATTAAGGGCAAGACAATCCCGGTGGAGTCCGATAGTATGCTGGCCTATACATTACAAACGGATCAACCGGTTGTTGTATATAATCTCAAGACAGATCCAAGATTTAAAGATACCCCCCTGTTAAGTAGCAATGGAATAGTCAGCTGCGTCAGTATCAGCATCGGCGAGAGAAACAGACCTTTCGGGATTCTTTGCGCCTGTAAGGACAGGGAGTATGTATTCGATGATAACGAAATCAGTTTTATAAAATCAGTCGCCAATTTACTCGGTATCGCTATTAACCGCAAACAGACGGAAATCCGGATACGTGATCTGCAACAGAAAATGCTTTCCATGTCGCGAATTAACACAATTGGAGAACTCGGTACTGCACTTGCACATGAGCTTAACCAGCCTGTAACGGCGTTAATGAATTACGTAAACGCCTGTCGCCGGATCTTCGATACAAGTAAAGTTAATATTTCCAATAATGTTGTGGAACTTATGGACAAGATTGTCGCTCAGGCCAACCGTGTTTCCCTGATTATTAATCATTTACGTGACTACGTTAACACAGGGGTATTACACAGGTATCCTGAGAACCTGAATACAGTGATCCAGGATGCGGGCAGGTTGATTATGGCTGAAGCCATCGATAAAAACATAAGGGTAAAATATGATTTGCAATCTGATCTCCCGCCTGTATTTATCGACAAGATTCAAATTCAGCAGGTTGTATTCAATTTACTGCACAACAGCATGCGGGCCCTGGAACAATCGATAAAGCGTGAATTAACCATAAAGACTGCGCAATCCCCCGGCCAGGCAATTGAAGTCCTTATCCAGGATACAGGGCCGGGTATTGATCCTGGAATCTTTGATTTGGACTTCAAAAACATTTTCTCAACAGATGAACATGGTATGGGTATTGGTCTCTCAATCTGTAAATCGATCATTGAAGGGCATGAAGGACTTTTGTGGACATCGGTTACACCGGGAGGTGGTGCAACGGTTCACTTTACAATTCCAATCGTCAAAGCAGGCAATAATATCCATGCATAGTGAAGGGACTGTATTTGTTGTTGATGACGATGAATCAGTTCTTGATTCTCTGGTAGTTTTACTGACGTCAGCCGGATTGAAAGTGATTCCGTATGGTTCAGGACTGACCTTCCTCAGGGCTTATGATCCGGCAATAAGAGGGTGTCTGGTTCTGGACATACAAATGCCGGATATGAATGGACTGGAACTGCAGGAAAAGCTTACGGAAAAGCAGGCAACAATGCCCATTATTATGATAACAGGCCATGGAGATATAAAAATGGCAGTCAAGGCGTTGAAACGGGGGGCATTTGATTTCATTGAAAAGCCGTTCACTGACGATGTAATTATAAACTGCATTTACAATGCACTGGAATTTCATGAAAAGGCAAGAAATAAAAATGAAAATGTTATAAAGATCAATGAACTTGTCGCACAGCTCACTATGCGCGAAAGGGAGGTTTTTATCCATTTGATCCGTGGCGATTTAAACAAGGTCATTGCTGCAAAATTGGAAATCAGTACACGCACCGTTGAAATCCATCGCGCGCATATTATGGAAAAATTACAGGTGCGAAGTCTGTCTCATCTGGTGAAAATGGCCATTCTCGCCGGCCTGGAATAACTTATCCCTGCCTGAATATACGTATTTCTACGTACGTATTTTTGCGTATTTAATTATTGACCCTGCTCTTTTAAATTTACATAAACAATAAAAATAGAAAGCACTGTTTATGGGTATCAAGCGTGGTACTTATTTGTTTATTTAAAAACAACGACCACATGGTCAACAACAAGCCGGGTCACTATCACATGAATTACAAAACTGCAAACAAGCTGGTTAACAACATTTCTACATTCAACAATTCCTGTTCACAATGTCAATTTACAAACGATTGTCTGACAAAACAGCTAGACATGAAGGAAATCAGGTGTTTTGAAAATGTGGTGCTGCATCCGAAACCTTTGCAGCGCGGGAAATATCTTTTTCGCCAGGGCGAACAATTCCGTTTTTTGTATCTTGTAAGGTCTGGCTGTGTGAAAAATTATGTTAATTCCGGGGACGGCACTGAACAAATCACTGGTTTTACTCTTCCAGGAGAAATACTGGGGCTGGATTCAATGGAAAACGGCAAATATGTCTCATCGGCTGTTGCCCTGGAAATTACCAGTATCTGTAAATTACCATTTGAACGATTTGAGGAACTATGCCGCCAGTTACCTGGCCTGCAAGACCGGTTTTTCCAGCTTTCCAGCAGGAAAATAGTATCATTCCATAATTTATCCTATTTAATAGGACACCGGCCTGCAGAAGAAAGACTCGCGTCGTTCCTGGTAGATTACTCACTGAGAATCGGGAGACATGGTTATTCGAGGACCGAATTTAATCTCAGTATGACCAGGTACGATATTGCCAATTATCTTGGGCTTACTATAGAAACTGTCAGCCGTTTATTCTCCAAGTTCAGCAATGAGGGTATTTTAAAAGTTGAGAGAAGGTTGATTGCTATTACCTGCCCGGAACTGTTGATGAAGATTGCCAAAAGTCCATCTTCCTGTACTTTTACTTCTTCAAGGGGGATGCGACAGGAAGAAAATAAAGTTCGTTATGATTATCTGCATGATAAATTTATACTGAGGAAACCACTTGAATTTGCAGGAATATATAAAAATTAATAAATTTGTTTTTGTTACTATTTGCTTATTCTTGGATAATTTCCGGTCGGCCTGCCCCAAGGACGCCGTCTGATCTGGCCTTGAGATAAGCATACAAATCAAGTATATGATACCTGATGCCAGGGTTGAACTCATCCCAGCCGGGCATGATGATTTCACCTTGTGCGCCACGCTGCTGTCTTACCATTTCTTCAATAATCGCATCACGCACGATCTTCCCGGTTTCAGCAGATGCCTCATTCATGCTCACTGAAATCCGGTAACGCATCAATACTTTTTTGGCAAACGCATCAGGGCCCATTGTTTTCAGTCTTTCCAGAAGGTTAGGCGCGATATCCGTACCCACTGCATCAATACCATGACAGGTATGACAATTCATATGGAATACACGCCAACCCATGAATGTGGATGCATCAACCTTGCCTTCGACAACACGATAAAATCGGGTCTCCCTGCCAGATTCGGGATCTTGGTCATCATTTGCTGGTGTTTGAAAACTGATGAGTGGAAGTAATAACAGTGGAAGTAATAACATACTTTTTGTAACAGTAACAATAGATTGCTTTCGCAGGCACCGTAGGTAATTCACCACCTTATACCCCCGTTTTTTTGTCAAATATGGATGACACTTATTAATTCATAATCGCATCACCGGAAAAGATAACATTGATCCAGATCAACTTATCCTGAGGAAATATCTGCAAATAATTGTCTGTGACAGCAGGCGGGTGTTTAGCAGATTATTGACGGGCGTATTACTGTGTGCTTCCCGGCATGTGAATCAAATCTGCTGAAATCACACGCCTAAACTGCTAAACATTCAAGGAAAAAGGAATTATATAAATATCAGTTTGATATCTGTGTCAAGCGGGTGTAATTTCTGATAATCAGAATTTTAATCAGTGCATTTATCCAAGGATAACCACTATGAAGCAAAATCTGGTACATACGCTGGTCAGTGATTGCATGAATCCATACCTCATCACTATTGGTCCTTATGCTTCGCTTGCTGAAGCTTATGAAATCATGATAAAAAATCAAATACGGCGGTTGCCTGTCGTAAATAAAGATGAATTGATTGGTATTATTACCATGAGCGATATTCTGGAGGCAAAACCTTCCGACATAAAACATTCCCTCAGCACGGATGAAATGAACACACTCCTCTCTACAATAATTGTAGAGCTGGTGATGACGCGTAAACCTATCATTATTTATCAGACCGATACGCTCGGGCACGCTTCAGAACTGATGCTGGATAACAAGATTGGCGGTCTGCCGGTGGTTGATGCAAATAATAAACTTGCGGGATTAATTACGGAGTCAGACATATTTCGCATGATTGTGAGAAAATGGCGTGATGATAATATTATTCATGCACACGCCAAATAAAACATGAAATACACTTCGCTGAAGGATAATCTGATCAAAAAACAGCATGAACTGGAACAGCGTCTTGCAGACACCGGAAAACATATCAGGCGTGAAAGCGGCCCTTTGGACAAGGACTTCGCAGAACAGGCAGTGGAAACAGAAAATGATGAAGTGATTTATGCGTTGAGCGCATCTGCAAAAACAGAGATTAACAACATTAAAAAAGCATTGGCCAGAATAGATCAAGGGAAATATGATTCATGCATAAATTGCGGTGGCCGTATTTCGTATAAAAGACTGCAAGCCATCCCCTACACCACACTTTGCATACAATGTGCAAATGATAATGGTGAATAGCCGATGCAAGTTAATTCAAATCGATAATAACTTCTTTAGGTCCTTCCCAGGTATAAATTGTTCTGATAATTTTACCGCCGGATTTTTCCAGTAATTGTACGTTATTGTTGGCTACGCAGCATAGGGGTGGATCCGTTTTTCCACTTCAGCCCCGATAGTTTTTCTTGCTACCCTGAGATCATACTCCGCTTGTAGTCCAAGCCAGGTTTCGGGAGAGACAGAGAAATATTTCCCCAGCCTTAATGCCGTATTTGCGGTGATACTGCGTTTGCCATTTACTATTTCACTGATCCGGCCGGGTGGAACGGCGATGTCACGGGCCAACCGGTTGATACTGATTTCCGCAGGCTTCATGAATTCTTCCAGAAGAATTTCACCGGGGTGAATTGGGTCGAGATGTTTTTTCATAAATGCACCAGCTAATGGTAGTCAATAATTTCCACATCAAATGCATCATCATTAATCCAGCGGAAACAAATCCGCCATTGGTCATTAATTCTGATGCTGTATTGGCCTTTTCGGTCACCTTCCAATGCCTCAAGCCGGTTTCCAGGAGGAGATCTCAGATCATGAAGATGTTTTGCCTGATGCAGATACATCAATTTACGCCGTGCCACGCGCTCAATATTCCGGAAACGGAGAACATCAATATCCTCAAAAAGTGCTTCCGTGTCTTTACAGCGAAATGTCCTTATCATTCAAGGAAGGGTATTACGTACAGCGTAATATGTCAAGCGTAATGTGAAAGCAGGGGCATGTGATTGCCTGTTGCAAGGACGCCTCTTCCATGGCGCTGGGCAAGGATTGTTCCTTATGCATTTCTTCCATCCGTGGAGGTCATTTCATACATTCCATGTACAAGCACTTTCAGGGACAGACTACAGTTTTTTAGGAATCGTAGTTGTCGACAAATCCATGTATATCGAATGTTTGTCTTTACTTTTAACTTTTCACTTTCAACTTGTAACTGTAGTAATTGGTGGCCAGGGGCGGAATCGACAATTTTGTCTGGAACAAAATTGGTCATGCGAAGCATGCCCAAAGGGTACGCTACATGGATGTAGCGTAACAGCCACAGACACATAATATAACAGTCGGTGGTTTACAATTGTTTTCAATTCAGTCGCAATTATTTATTGTTAAAGAGTGTGGTGGCCAGGGGCGGAATCGAACCACCGACACAAGGATTTTCAGTCCT
>JACQHV010000185.1 GCA_016198885.1 Gammaproteobacteria bacterium | reverse complement strand
GCACAAATCTATATGTAGTATTTTACTTAATTTTAAACCCAATATATAGATGAAGGTGTTATTCAGGCGTATATTATTGCCAGCCGACATCTATGGCGGGCGGATGATCCAATGGGGAACACTGCTTGCTTGAAGTAGAGGAAATTAGCTAATGAAAATCTCTTCCTGCAGGCGATTATTCGCTGTTATTGCCGCGCTGTTTTATTTTTCAACCCCAAACCCGGCCCACTCACAGGAAACCGTTATCGGTAATGCACATGACTCGCCTGTGATATTTCAGGGTGATCTTGAGCGGATGGTTCAAAATGGCTCTTTACGTGCCCTTTATTATTCGGAGCGTCAGGGTAAACGCGCTATATCGGGTGTGGAAATAGACATGTTGGAGAAATTTGCAAAGGAAAATCACCTCACCCTGGAATTAATTGCGGTTGATGCTCCCTGGCTATTGGTCCCGGAACTGCAGGCAGGTAAAGGAGATGTCATTATCGGTCAGGGTAAAACGCTTACTGCCGGGATGACTGATCAGGCCAGATTCACCTCACCCTGGACCACATCCCGTCAGCAGATCGTAGTACGGGCAGATACCACCCAGATTACCCGTCTGGATGATCTTGCCTTCCGGCAGGTCGCCCTCAAGCGTTCATCTCCTGCCTGGGGCATACTCGAAGAACTTTCTAAAAAGAATTCAACCATGGATTTGGTGGCTATTCATGAAACACTTGCGCCGGATGTTATGTTGAAACGCGTGATATCAGGTCAATACGATGTTGCGGTTATAGATAGCGAATTTTTAAAAGCCCACATGCAGGAACATCCAGGATTAAATGTGGCATATGACCTGACAGAAGGTGAAGCGAGGGCCTGGGCTGTACATCCACAAGCAACCAGCTTGCACGCGGCCCTGGATCAATTCCTTAATAAAAATCATCTTGCACTGAGCGTAACGGATGTACATCTGGATGATCTGCCAAAGATGCAGGAGCGTAAAACTCTGCGTGTAATCACTTACCAGAACCCGGCAAATTATTATTTTAATGATGGTAAATTACACGGCTTCGAATATGAACTGATTAAAAAATTTGCCCAATCCCGGAAGATGCGTGTCGATGTGGTATTGGCGAACTCGCATGAAGAAATGCAGGAATTATTACTTGGCGGCAAAGGCGATATCATTGCTGCATCACTTCCTGTGGGCAGTGTTGAACATGATCATACACAACAATCCCAGCCATATAACTATTCGGCACCTGTCATCATTGGCAAGAAATCAGACAGTGAAATATCCGATATCTATGACCTGGAAGGACGACGCATTATCCTGCCCGCGGAAAGCCCTTATCGAAAGTTACTGGAAAGCGTCCATGATCGTGGCATTAATTTTGATATTGTTGAGGCAGGACCTGGTCTTAATACGGAGGTGACATTATCCTTGGTATCTCTGGGTATGTATGATTTAACCATTCTCGGCAGCCATCAGCTCAAGGCAGAATTGGCTAAACAGACCGGCATCAAGGCGTATTTCGCACTGAGCGCACCATTGCCGCATGCCTGGGTTGTACGTGCCACGGATACTCAATTACTGTCGGCAGTAAATGAATTTGTAAGTAAACAGTATCGCAGCAAATTCTATAACACGTTGTATGCAAAATATTTCGTAAAACCGGACAACAATATCTCCAGCAACAGATTGCTCACCCAGGTAGATCGACTGTCACCCTACGACGAGATTGTGCGTGAATATGCGGAAAAATATGGATTTGACTGGCGTCTAATCGTGGCCCAGATGTATCAGGAAAGTCAGTTTGATCCTGACGCCATATCAACCGCAGGGGCAGAAGGCCTTATGCAAATTCTGCCAGAGACAGCCGAACTGGTGGGTACTGATGACCTTGCCGACCCGGATAAAAATATTCATGGGGGTGTAAAATATCTCAGCATGTTACGCAATCAGTTTGAAAGCGATCTCTTGCTGGAAGACCGTACCTGGTTCTCGCTGGCCTCATATAACGCCGGTTTTAACAGGGTGAAACGTGCGCGCGACCTGGCAGCGAAAATGGGGCTTGATGAGAATCGCTGGTTTGGCAATGTCGAACAGGCCATGCTCGTATTGGCACGTCCGTTCGAGAAGGAAGGAGAAACGATACAAAACTGCCGTTGCGGGCAAACAGTCGTCTACGTGCGTGAAATCCGCACCCTTTACAATAATTATGTCAGACTGACGCAAGCCACGCAGGTCGCCGAATCGGGCACGCGCCGTACATCACCGTACGATATATAAAACAAATCTGTTCCTGTTCACCACCGGCATCAGAAAAGATTGTTTGTTCGATGCGGGTCGCCTGCACAGTAAACACATGCTAACATTTTTATAATCAATCAATTTTCAGGAGCTTGTTTGGTAATAGCGCATAGTAAAAACAGGCGCGAATACCAATTGTCATATCAATGATCGTCTATCACATCTGCCAGGTACAGGACGTCACCCATTTTCTGGAAGCGGGTCTGACGCGACGCGAAGGCCGCCATTATGTGTTTGAGCACTGGCAGCATGTGCAGCTCTATCTCTCTGCATTATTACCGGATGCCGCAGAACCCGCGGATATTCAGGCGCATGCAGTACTCGTCCTCAATGTCGATCAGGATATGTTGCTGCCCGCGCCGATCACCGCGCGCAGGCGTACACTGCGTCTGGACGAATCGGAGCGCCGGTTGCTTGATGCAAATTCGCGTTATCTGGAGATCGATTTGAATCCAGAGCGCATCATTGACATCAAAGACACCTTTGGCAACTCGGTTTCCAACTGGTATCGCAGGCGCGAACGGCGCACGCCAATCTGGCGCTTCCTTGCCCACGTCAAACCGTACTGGCCGTACGTGGCACTCGCGACCTGTGCCGGCCTGTTTAAATTTCTTATGCCACTGATCTTCCCGTGGATGTTGCGCCATCTGCTGGATGATGTGGTGTTGAAGGAAGGTCTGGAAGCTGCAACCAGAAATGCAATGGTGATGAACTATGTGCTGATTATGATCGGCGCCATCATCGTATGGATGATCGCCTGTTATTTTCGCAGCGTATTCTCCGCGATTGCAGGACACAGGATGATACGCGATCTGCGCGTGGCGCTGTTTGATCATGTACAACGTCTGTCGCATGCATTCTTTACCAGGAACCAGAGTGGTGCCATCGTTACACGCGTCGTCAATGACATGAGTCTCGCGCAGAATTTCGTCGGCTCAGCGCTGACAAACGTATGGATGGACAGCATCACGCTGCTGGTGCTGATGGCCGTGCTGCTTTCGATCCATCCTATGATGACACTGGTGTCCCTTGCATTGATGCCGGTATATGTCCTTTCATTGAAAATGATTGGTTCGCGCATCCGTCTGGTTACCAAGGAAGCACAACAGCGGCTTGAGGTCCTTTCCGGTGGATTGCAGGAGAAGGTCGCGGGTGTGGCAGTCGTCAAGGGTTTCACGCGTGAGCCCCTTGAAGCACAATTTTTTGCTGTCCAGGCCAACAAGTTGTTGAACAAGATTCTGTATTCTGTGCGCTTTATGGCGATGAATGAAACCATGGTGGGCCTCGTAGTGCACGGTTCGCCGGTACTGGTGGTCTGGTACGGCGTGTATCAGATTATCGGTGGCCGTCTGACGGTTGGAGAGTTAACTCAATTCCTTCTGTATCTCGCAATGTTCTATTTTCCATTACAACGGCTTTCTGATCTCAGCGTCGTACTCGCCAATGCGCTTGCTGCAATAGAGCGAATCTTTGAATATTTTGATACACAACCCCAGATCCGTGAACGGCCGGCTGCAAAACCGCTCACGGAATGCAAAGGCACGATTGAATTCGAGCACGTGTATTTCAGTTATGATCCCGACGTTGTGGTTTTGCGCGACATCTGTCTGCGTATCGAAGCTGGTGAGACGGTGGCGTTCGTGGGCCCGAGTGGTTCCGGTAAATCTACCCTCGCCAATCTTGTTCCACGTTTCTATGATCCGGGCAGCGGCGTCATTTGTATCGACGGCAACGACCTGCGTGATCTGCAGATCAGCTCGTTGCGTCGTCACATTGGTATTGTCAATCAGGAGACGATCCTGTTCTCGGGAACGGTGCTGGAAAATCTGCTTCTCGCCAATCCCGATGCAAGCCGGGAAGAAGTTCGCGCAGCGCTGGAGGCAGCAAATGCCCTGGAATTTGTCGAAGAACTGCCGGAAGGGATGTGGACCGAGATAGGAGAACGCGGTGCCCAGCTTTCCGGCGGCCAGAAACAGAGAATCGCCCTGGCGCGCGCTTTTCTGCGCAACCCGCGGATCCTGATCCTGGATGAAGCAACCTCGGCGCTGGATTCCCGTTCAGAACATCATATCCAGCAGGCACTGGCACGATTGCTCAAGGAGCGCACCTCAATCGTTATTGCCCACCGGCTCTCAACCATCCTGAGCTCGGACAAGATTGCTGTGATCGAACATGGCCGGATCATCGACGTCGGCCGTCATGAAAACCTGCTGGAAAGGCGTGGTTTATATGCCACTCTGTACGAGGAACAATTCCGCCCCGCTGATGCGGTAATGGAGCTTTCACAGCTGCACTGATGGTGATAAGAAAGGGATCTGCCCGATACGAAGTTCGAGCGGACGTGCAATTTCGATATATTTATTCCTTTGTTCTGACAATAATCGCGCTGACATCTTTTACTGGTATCACAGCATCGTAAAATTCCTTGCCGGTTAGTTGCCCCAGATGTAGTAATTTATCAGTAACATTCGTTACAGTGCCTGATAATTCCTCACCCGAAACAAGTTTAACGGTTACTTTCTTCCCCTTCTGGCCTTCAAGGACGTTTACTATGGTGTCATCCTTGTTAATCGCCAATTGTTCGGCTGACACTGTCTGCGTCATCGTTGTCAGAACAAGCAGGGCAACACAAATTATGAGATTCTTTTTCATTGTTTTTACTCCCTGGTGATACAGAATTAATTATTTACACGAAAACGATACCGTACTTTAAATGAATTGTCAGGTATAGTTATTGACATTGAGCACTTCTATCTCAAAAACAAGCATGGCACCAGAAGGCGTTAAACTTTTAACAACTTTCCGGACAACAGGGATGTGACCTGATTTTTCCGCCTTCCACCCATAAGACAGACCCAGGTGTCCATTTGAAATTTAATCTGACAAAAAGTATATGCCAGACAACCTTGCGCATGGGGATAATGCAGCACATCCCTGTGCTTCATCACTGAATATTTACAACCTGCCGTTACTTGACCGTGTCGTCGCCCTTCAGTCCAATGGTGAACTTGCTCAGGTATTCGTTTGGTTTCCTGGCATCGAACTCAATGCCGTCGATAAATTCAGCTGTTGCTGATTTGTAGCCGTCAGTCTTCGGCAGGTCTTCAGGTTTCATCCTGCCTTCCTTGATCAATTCCTCTGCGGCCGCATGATAAATGTCGGGACGGTAAACCTGCCTGGCCATCTCGTAGTACCACTCATCGGGTTTGGCCTCCGGGATCTGGCCCCAGCGGCGCATCTG
>JACQHV010000022.1 GCA_016198885.1 Gammaproteobacteria bacterium | reverse complement strand
GTCATCATCGGCAGCGTGTTACGCGGGCCTTCAAAACCGGCGCCGTGATGCATACCATGATGCATGCCACTCATACCCTCCATACCTTCCATTTTCATATCGCTCATTTGTGACATTGCCAGGTGCTCCGCGTGCTCGGACATGCCGCCTTCGCCCATGGGGACGTAACC
This sequence comes from Gammaproteobacteria bacterium, assembly GCA_016198885.1. GTDB lineage: Bacteria > Pseudomonadota > Gammaproteobacteria > Eutrophobiales > Eutrophobiaceae > JAENIZ01. Next base: position 5,629 of record JACQHV010000022.1, on the reverse strand, counting down.
CGGCAGCAATGATTTGATCTTCCCGGCGATGACGCGCTGATTAACTCCGAGAGGATTGGCGATACCGTGACCCATTGCGTTCATGACATGATGCGCCATGTGGCAATGGAGCGCCCAATCACCGGGGTAGGCGATGAACTCGATGTCCCGGGTTTGACCAACGCCGACGATTTCTGTTGTCTCCGTTCGCCACAGAGAACTCGGCCAACGTCCTCCATCCGAACCGGTCACCCAGTACTGGTGTCCATGCAGGTGAATAGGGTGGTTCCACATCGAGAGGTTCCCCATACGAATGCGCACACGCTCTCCTGTTTTGGCCACAATGGGATCAATTGCGGGAAACACCTTGCTATTAAACGTCCAGAGATCAAAATCCTGCAATATTGAGGGATCCGGCCGGTAGGTACCGGGATGCAACGCCCAGTTGTGCAGCAGGAAACAGTAGTCTCGATCGATCGGCACTTCTTCGCCGTCCTTGGGATGAATAATAAACATCCCCATCATCCCGACCGCCATTTGCACCATCTCATCGGCATGCGGGTGATACATCTGCGTACCATGCTGGCGCAGGGTAAATTCATAGGCAAAGGTTTCGCCCGGTTTAATATGCGGTTGTGAGAGCCCGCCGACTCCATCCATACCCGAAGGCAGCAGAACGCCATGCCAATGAATGGTAGTGTGCTCGGGCAATTTATTGGTAACCAGTATTCGTACCCGATCGCCTTCCACTGCCTCAATCGTCGGTCCTGGCGTTGTGCCGTTATATCCCCAGCATTTCGCTTTGCTGCCCGGAGCAAATTCATGTTCTATCTCTTCGGCAATCAGGTGAAATTCCTTCACACCGTTTTTCATCTTGTAAGGCAGCGTCCGGCCGTTAAGTGTGTGGACCGGTACATAATTTTGCCCGGACGGGCGGGGAGTTGCAGAATCTGTTTTTATCTCCGCTACAATTTCCTGCGCATGGGCGCGGCGCAAAAGATTCAATCCGATCAGACCTGCACCTGTAGAAAACAGCCATTCTCGTCGTGTTATCATCGTAGATACCTCTCAATGTTGCATATCGTGGGACATGTCCCGCGAATCCTGTTCTGATTTGATTTGTTGCGTGTCTTGCATCTGTTCATGCCGGATGGGTGCGGCCTCAGGGACGCTGCCGCCACCTGCGACAAGTTGTAATTCTGCACGCGCCACCCAGTAATCCCGTACCGCTTCTATATAACCGCGATAGGCAGCACGTGCCTGACGCTGGGCAAACAGCAGTTCGAACACATCCACCAGCATATAATTCTGTTCCTGCTGGGTGAATTTCACCACTTGCTCACCCGCTGGCACCACCTCATCGCGGTAATGTTCCACCAGCGTGCGTGCTGCATTGATGCGGTTGAGCGCAGCGTGCACTTCCGACCGAATCCCGGCTTCCAGCATTACCACGCGTGCCTCACTCTGACGCTGTAGAGATTCAAGCCGGGCGATTTCCGCCTGGCGCTGATCAAAGATCGGTAGCTCCACGGAAAAATTCGGACCAGTCACATGTGTGCCGTCAATATCGCGCTCACTGTCGATGCCTACACTCGCGCCGCCGATTAAACGGTAACTGCGGGTGATGTTGAGTGCGTCAGTGAGTTGTGCAATTTCCCTGCGCATTTCTGCGAGATCAAGCCGGTGTTCAAGTGCAAAGGACTCGGCAACCTTCGGGTCCGGATCGGTGGCGGGAATTTCCGGCAACTGTTCAGCCAACGTCCAGTCATGTGATATGTCACCCAGACCGAACAGGCGGCTTAGATTATTACGCATAGCCTGTAGTCCGGCGTGTGCCCGCGCGAGTTCGGCATGAGTTTCAGCCGCTGCACTACGTTCCTGGGCCAGTTGACGTTCGCTGAGGTTACCGGCTTCCTCAAAGCGCTGCGCGAGTGCATATGAAGCCTGCGCCGAATCATTGGCAACGTTCAACACCTCGACCAGTTGCGCTGCGCCCTGAACTTTGTAAAACACGGTCATCACTTCGGATGCAAGATCAAGCACGGCGTTTGCCACGCGCAGCTTTGCGCGTTCGAATTCAGCTGCCGCAATCCGCTGGCGTGCAGGGAGCAGTAATAGATCAAGGAAATTCTGGGCGAGGCCAAATTCATTATTAGTCCGTCCACCGTCATGGGGGAATCGGACGCTCGCAAACAACGTCGGATTGCTAAGCAACCCGGCCTGTACAAGATCGGCCTGGGCAATACCGAGTTCTTCATACTCCGCCTGCAACCGGCGGTTGCCAAGGAGTGCTATCTGTACTGCAGACTGTAAGGTCAGCGGCTCGGTAAGCAAACCCTGAAGTGCCTGCTCAACTGCGGCGTCTTCCGGGCCGCCTTGATACCAATGCACTTTTTGTGTAAGTCGTTCGCCAACTAATTGCTCAATCTCGGTGAAATCGGCGCCTTGCGGCACGCTCGCGCAGCCGGTGAGAGCGGATGCAGCAAGTACAAAACACATTTTATAAAAGGACATAAGCATCTCCTGAATACGGTTCACTGTAGCGCCATATGCGCTGCCATTAACGAACAGTAAAACTGAATCAGGAAACGGAGGGTGGTCGGTAAATCAGGGGATAATGGCCTGTAGAGTATGAATAGTTAATTACTGTAAACACAGTATTCACGACAGGTTGTGCCGTGATTTCCAGAGACACAGTAATGCTTGCGCTGTGACATACATGCAGGCAGACACCGGCGCAATAACAGCCACACTGGCAAGTGGTGTGTTTTTGATCCGGTTGCTTGCATCCCGCATCATGATGTCCGCTATGTGGTGATGCTGAAGGGATGGGAGACTCGGTGTGCAGCATTGCACGCTCGCCGTGATTCAATTGCTGCTCATGCCGGCAACCGCTGCTGACTGTTGCTGCAAGCAACTGAAATGCCAGCGTCCAGCAAACCACCAACACTATGAGGGGGTGAAACTTTTTCACATCACCTTTAATACACCTAAATGTGTCCGCGGGCAACTGGCGGACTGCACTTCTCTTGATCGAAGCCGTTAGTTATTCTGCCAAGACTGGCGGATACTGATTTTCTGTGATGTTGATTATTTTTAGGTGCCCGGTCTTGTGTGTTCAATGATACGCGAGCCGGGGTATTATTTATGAAATCTGAAACGTTTACTGCTGGCCATCCATGATCTTCTGTAGATTGTCGAGTCCACCCTGATAGACACCGCTGATGGCATCCATGGCTGCTTGATCATCCGCGCCGTTTCCATGGTTGAATGATCCTGTCCAGGTGACCTTGGTGCTTGTATCGGATATTGCTTCAACCTTGATGGTTGATTCATAGTCACTGACCGGCAGCACGCCCTCCAGAATGTTGTAGGTCAGGTTCATACCCGCATCGTCCCAGGCGAGTAATTTTTCCCTGATAGTGCCGCCGTCGCCCAATGTCAATAATCGCACGGCGCCTACCTGATTATTTTCACCTTCAACGATCTCATCCTTGGCGACAGCAGGATGCCAGCCATTGAGTGCGTTGAAATCCTTCACCTTTGCCCATACCGCGGCAGCGGGGGCATTCACCTCCGCGTACTTGGTTACGGCAAGGTTACCCGCAGAGAAAGCTGCTGTTGCAATGAGAAATGAGGCTGGTATGGCCAGAAATTTGTAAAACATGAGAATTTCTCCTTTTTTAATTATTGAATGTTGCAAAAAATCCACGCCATTCTGACATGAGGAAGATATCACTGCAATTTCAAGAAACTGACAATTTGCGCTGCGCCAATGTGCAATCCGGGAAGTGGGAGATTAGGTGAAATAATTATCGGTTATATAGCAGTTCAAGCAGGCATACATCCGATGCGAAGGGAGAGGGGCCAGTTGATTGTCATGGGAAGATCGAGGTCATCCCACACCTTTTTAATTTCCTGCATTAATTCCGGAACAGGATCTTTTCCATGTTTTTCCTGGTAACGTAGTGTGGCCGACCAGGTGCGCAAATAACCCATGATTTCATCAAGCGTCATTGCCGCCTCCATTGTGAACGCGGGTGGTTCGATCTCTTCAAAGGGAAATTCCAGCGTGCGGTAACCTTCCTCCACCAGCCTGCGTTCCGGAGGCCAGTACGGGCTGACTGTGTCGGAATAGAAATGATCCAGAAGGGTTTGTACCTTGGGCAATTCAAGACGGGCTGACTGTGTCGGAATAGAAATGATCCAGAAGGGTTTGTACCTTGGGCAATTCAAGTTCCATCCGTCCGTAGGACCAGACAGCGAGTATTCCACCTGGTTTCAGTACCCGGCGAACTTCTGCATAAAAGGCAGTCAAATCAAACCAGTGCAATGCCTGCGCAACGGTGATCAGATCAATTGAACCGGAATCCAGCCCGCTTTTCTCCGCAGCAGTCACCCGATACTCTAAATATGGGTTCTGTTCGGCGTTTGCAATCTGCCCCGTGCTGGCGTCAGTCGCGATGACGTGTTTAAAGTGTGCAGCAAGCGCCACCGCCGCCTGACCATTCCCTGTCGCACAGTCCCACGCCAGATCGTGATTTGATGTTAGCGAGGCGAGATACTCAAAAAGAGAAGAAGGATAACGCGGCCTGAACTGGGCATATTGATCGGCCACGCTGGAGAAATGATCCTGAAACTGAGATGGCTTCATGCAGAACAAAATGTATTAATGAAATATTGAAAGTATATTTCATTTGGAAATTATTTTGCGAAAAATATATCGGTCACCTTTATCGCACGATTATAAAAGTCTTTACTAACCAGTTCGAGAACGATGGCTGCGTGTATCGTTTGACCGTTTAACCTGACGCTGTCTTTGTTTTTTCCGTATTTGATATTTCGTTTTCGGTTCATGTACTGCAGGGAATTGATCCATCCATTTCAAATTTTTTCCTACCACTAATTCTTTCATGGTTGCATGATGTGTGTTTGTCATGGGAATTAACCGCATTTGAAAGCCATGATATCGGGCCATTACCTTTACTTCTTCAGCATCATCATAGGTCATGAGAAAATCACCTTCGATAGCTTCACACATTGTAAATAACTTTTCATGGTTGAGTTCGTAATATTTATATAATCGTTTACCAGCCTTTTTTCCTCCTGCTGTATATGGAGGATCTATAAAGAATATTGCATTACGAACAGACTGAAATTCACGAATAACATCAAGACCATCTTCACAACGAAAGTCTATTTTATTTGCAATTTTCATTAGATTTATAAATCTTTTTGCCAAAGTTATAGGATACCACCGAGAGTGAATTCCCTTACCATTCTCTCCATGTTTAAGTAAACCAGACCCAGCAGCTAAAATTCCGCCATGATATGTTCTATTTTTCAAAATGGTCTGAAATGCTTTCTCTTTTATGTTGCGAGGAGTTTTAGAAATTTCATCGATAACCGATTCTCTACTTATCTCAAATGAAAGGATACGTTCAGCTAGCCAATCAGCGTTACCATCAACTACTGTTTTCCAGACAGCAGCTATATCGTCATCAAGTTCAACCATGATTGCTTTAGTTACAGAATTTTCGAATAGTGCAGTAAGGCTAATGATTCCACCCCCTGCAAAAGGTTCAATTAAGATTTCTGGTTTTGGATATAATTGTGTAATCCATTGCCTAAATGTTGGCACAAACCATGT
>JACQHV010000192.1 GCA_016198885.1 Gammaproteobacteria bacterium | reverse complement strand
GATTTTGCCGGCGGCACCGTGGTGCATACCACCTGCGGTGTGGCCGCGCTAATGTGTGCCCTGTCGATGGGCCCGCGCAGCGGCTTCCCCGACAGCCCGATGATGCCGCACAACATGACCATCAGTGTGGCGGGCGCTTGTATGCTGTGGGTGGGCTGGTTTGGCTTCAATGCCGGCTCCGCGGTCGCGGCCAACGGCAATGCCGGCATGGCCATGCTGGCGACACACACCTCAGCGGCGGCAGGAGCGTTGGCCTGGATGGCCGCCGAGTGGATCAAATACGGCAAGCCGAGCGTACTGGGCGTGGCAACCGGGACCATTGCCGGTCTGGCCACCATCACGCCGGCCTCGGGCTACGTCGGTCCAGGCGGCGCATTGATCATCGGTCTGCTCGCCGGTGTGATCTGCTTCAGCGCCACGAACTTCATGAAGCGTTCGCTCAAGGTGGACGACTCGCTGGACGTGTTCCCGGTCCACGCCATCGGCGGCATGCTGGGCACATTCCTTGTGGGCGTGTTTGCCTCCGCTTCGCTGGGGGTTTTCAGCGGCCAGGGTTATATTTACAACGAGAATATTACCAGCATGGGTCAGCAGCTTGGTGTTCAGGTGATTGGCGTTCTTGCCGTTGCAATCTACACTGCCGTCATTACTTTTGCACTGCTCAAGCTGGTAAGCGCTGTTCTGGGGCTGCGTGTTAGCACTGAGGATGAAACTGTGGGACTCGATACCTCACAGCACAACGAGCGCGGTTACAATTTATAACGGTGCCATAATAGAATTATTGCTGACGGGCGCCTGGGCGCCCGTTTTTTATCCGGTAGTAAGTAGTATTTAATGTTGCAATATCAATGTGTTTGTAGATACCTTAAAATATTGCATCTCAATTTCTGTGTTTTAATATGATGAATGCAAGAATACAATAATCCCGAAATTATGGATCTGAATTTATAAAAATTAAGAGTAAAAAATGGCTGAACTCGTTGATAAAACAATACTGAAAACACTGGTTCCTCCCAGTGCACTTAATGCGGAAAATTTCCAGGAATTGGCCGGGAAGACTTTTATTGAAGTTGTGCCCCCCGGAAAGGCGGTTTTCAAGCAAGGTGATGTGGATAAACAGGCTGTATATCTGATTGAAGGTGAAGTTGCCCTTACCACCAGCACCGGTGAAGCAAGCGTCGTCAAATCCGGCACCCCCGCGGCGAGACATCCGTTAGTCAATCAACAACCAAGAAAACATACTGCAATAGCCAAGGTTCCATCCAAGATCACTCGTATTAACAGTGACCTGTTGGATATTTTGCTGACATGGGATCAGTTATCGGGTATTGAAGTTGGTGAGATCCAGGTGGAAGAACAACAGGGCGGAGATGAAGGCGGTGACTGGATGACACGCATCCTTCAATCCAAGGCATTTCTGCAAGTGCCACCAGCCAACATCCAGGCATTATTCATGCGCGTCCAGGAGGTTCCTGTAAAGGCGGGTGACACTATTATCAAGCAAGGTGATGATGGCGATTTCTATTACATTATCAAGCATGGGAAATGCAAGGTGACCCGCACTTCTAAAACCAACACTCAACTGACACTTGCCACCTTAAAAGAAGGTGATGCCTTCGGCGAGGAGGCGCTGTTATCGGACGCAAAGCGTAATGCCAATATTATTATGGAAACTGATGGGGCGTTAATGCGTTTATCCAAACAGGATTTTAATTCATTACTCAAGGAACCCATGTTGTGTTGGGTCACGAATGCTGAAGCGGAAAAAATGGTCAAGGAAGAAGGCGCTGTCTGGCTGGATGTGCGCCTGGAAAGTGAACACAGTAATGCAGGGATCGAAGGTAGCATGAATATCCCTCTGTTCATGTTACGCATGAAAGCGGAGACATTGGATCCCAACAAACGATATATTCTGTATTGCGACAGCGGACGGCGCAGCTCCGCAGGGGCCTTTCTGTTAAGTGAGCGGGGAATCCGGGCCTGCTGTCTAAAAGGCGGTCTTGTCGGGCGTGGAGGAGGCGGATAGTCTCTCCCAATATCTTTATGGAAGCTCTGAAAAATTCTTCCGTGACATTTTTCAGAGTCGAAAAACAAAAATGCGATTTTTGTTTTTCTTCATTTTCCAGCCACTTGTGTGATTGGAAAATGGCGGCACATCCCTATGCCGCAGGAACCTCTAAATTAATCAGAGGTTCCTTATTGTGTGAATTAATCAGTGACTAAAGTACGCAACCACTTTAGTCTCGACCCTACGCTGGATAATTACTGTGTAATGGGAAATCCCATTGCACACAGCAAGTCACCACAGATCCATGCGGCATTTGCTGCACAGACCGGACAGCAACTTTATTATCAGGCCGTACTGGTGGATGAAGGCGGTTTTTTATCAGCTTTGGATGAATTTCAACAGCAGGGTGGTAAAGGACTTAACATTACCGTGCCATTCAAGGAAGACGCCTGGAAGGCTTCCCGTCACCGTACTGGCAGGGCAGATCGGGCTCATGCCGTAAACACAATATGGTTTGGCGATAACGGGCGCCGTCATGGTGACACCACCGACGGCACTGGATTGGTGCGCGATCTGACCGTGAATCATGAAATTGTAATCAGCGGAAAGGACGTATTAATCCTCGGGGCGGGTGGCGCAGTCCGGGGGATCCTGGATCCATTATTCGATGAACAACCAGCCCGTGTAGTCATTGCAAATCGTACGCTATCCCGTGCCGAACAACTTTCACGAACATTTTCAGATCGCGGTGATATCAAGGCGTGCGGATTTGATGCACTGAAAGGAAAGCAATTTCACATTATCATCAATGGGACATCAGCAAGCCTGCAGAGAGTAGTGCCTCCCTTGCCAGATGGTTTATTGGCTGCTTCTGCCTGCTGTTACGATATGATGTATTCAACTGCTGATACCGTTTTTATTACCTGGGCAAAATCGCAGAATGCAGCCAAGGTATTTGACGGGACGGGGATGCTTGTGGAACAGGCAGCGGAATCATTTTATCTATGGCGTGGAATACGACCGGATACTAAACCGGTAATCGAAATGTTGCGTGTGAATCTTGCAACGTGATGCGTATCTTGTAACTCGTGGATTGTGGGTCGTAGTACGCGGCTTGTTTAACGCAAGATTAAGTTATGCACACCCGCAGAAAGAGAGGTGATTGACATGTGCATTTTATTGAATAGCCATTCTCACGTTCATGTGCGGATATCTATATAATTTTATTGGAAAATATGCTTATTCAGAAAATCAGGTTTTTGCATTAAATATCAGTATGATTTCTGATACTTAACCCCATTATTTTAGTCACAGATTTATCCACAGGTAATTAAGCTATTGATTTTTATAATTATGGTAAAAATTTGCCAAGGCAGCGAAGTCATTTATTGACAACTGTTCAGCCCGGTTTCCGGGATCAATACCAAGCATCTGGATTTGTTTTTCGCTGAGCATGTCCTTTAAGGTGTTGCGCAGGGTTTTACGTCGATGCATAAAAGACTGTTTTACAATGCTGGCAAAAATATCATTGTTAACTATTTCAGCGACTGGCATCTCGTGAGGTATCAACCTGACAATTGCAGATTCCACCTTGGGGAGTGGAGTAAACGCGCCAGCCCCGACTGTAAAAAGTTTTTCCACACTGCACCGGCTTTGTATCATTACCGATAACCTCCCGTATGTCTTGTTACCTGGTATGGCGTTTAATCTTTCAACCACTTCTTTTTGCAACATGAACAACATGTCTTTGATGCAATGAAGGTAATCAAGCAGATGAAAGATAAGAGGTGTGGTGATGTTATAGGGCAGATTGCCGACCACCCTGAGTTGCGAACCGGAAATCCCGCAAAAATTGAAGGTAAGTGCATCCATACAATGCATATGCAGTTCACCCCGGCCTTGACACCGATCAATAATGATCGAGGCAAGGTCCCGGTCCAGTTCCACTACATGCATCATCCCGAGCCGTTGCAGTAAGGGCAAGGTCAGGGCGCCCTTGCCGGGGCCGATCTCAACGAATAACTGACCAGGCTTTGGATCGATTGCTGCAATGATCCGTTCAATAATGGCAGCGTCATGCAGAAAATGTTGACCAAAGCGTTTACGGGGCCGATGTTGTGTCATTCACAAAATAACTTGTGCTGACTGGAAGCTGGTATGGGATGTAGATAAAGCTGACCTGGAATGATTTCTGACAATATCAATAGCACAATGTATAGCCGCAAGCAGACTTGAACAGTTTGCCTTACCAGTTCCGGCCAAAGCCAGGGCAGTGCCGTGATCAACCGAAGTCCGTATGATGGGCAAACCGAGGGTGATATTTACCGTCTCTCCAAAACCATGGGCCTTTAGCACAGGCAGACCCTGATCATGATACATACTGATGACCACATCTACATTATGTAGTCGATCTGGTGTGAATGCAGTATCTGCCGGAACAGGACCGGTTAACTTCATTCCATCATGCCGTAATTTATCCAGGACCGGTATGATAATCTGTTGTTCTTCGTGACCCAGATATCCCTCTTCCCCCGCATGAGGATTCAGTCCGCAGATCAGCATATGGGGATTGTTAATGGCAAAGCGTTCACGGAGATCTTGCCAGACAACCTTTAGTACCTGTTCGAGTTTCTCCCGCGTGATTGACCGGCTTACCTCGGAGAGTGGCAGATGAGTCGTTACCAGGGCGACACGGAGTCCAGCATTCGCCAGCATCATGACTGGCTGATTTATACCGCAAATCCCGGCAAGAAATTCTGTATGCCCGCTGAAGCTATAACCGGCCTGATTAATGATTGCCTTGTGGACGGGGGCCGTTACCATTGCTTCAAAGTTGTGCTGCATACATCCTTCACAGGCAATTCTCAGGGTTTCCAAGACATAATGGGCATTTGCAGGATCCGGTTTACCAGGATGTACTGTTGTTTTTTGTTTTACCGGCAGGATAGCAAGTTGACCAGGTTGATGCGGTCTGACAGCTTGATTTTCGCTGAACACTTCCAGGTCGAGCGGTAAACTCAATTGTACTGCACGTTGTTGCAGTAAATCCGGATCAGCGATGGCGATGATTGCTGCGTTAAATGATTGTTGTGCAGCCAGGATGACGATATCCGGGCCAATGCCTGCAGGTTCACCGGATGTTACTGCGATCCGTGGACAGCATTTATCAGGAATCATCTATGCGATATTCGACATATGCATTATCACGCATATCTCTTAACCAGTTTTCATGGGCCTCTTCAATTTTTTTCTTGCGGATAGCTTCTCTGGCCCGGTTGCGTTTCAGATCTTCGCTGTTGTCATAATCACGCCTCTCCAGGACCTGTACGATATGCCAGCCGAACTCAGTGTTAAAAGGCTCGCTGATCTGGCCTGGTTCCAGTTTGTTCATTTGCGTTTCAAAATCATGTACGAGCGATCCAGGATTAACCCAACCCAAATCTCCTCCTTCGGCAGCACTTACTGTATCCCCGGAGTGCGCCCTGGCAAGTTCGGCAAAGTCATCACCCCCTTCAATGCGGAGTTTCAATTGTTCCAATCGTACTTTGATATCTTTCTCTGTGGACAATTCATTTGGTTTAATGAGGATATGTCTTGCATGGGTCTGGGTTACTATGTTTTTTTCACTGCTGCGGAATCCGGACAGCTTTATAATATGAAAGCCACTAGGGCTCTGAATCAATTCGCTGACATCACCCTCTTTCATATCATCAATATAATCTGAGAACAGGCTTGGGATATCTGCGGCCTTTTTCCAACCCAGATCTCCGCCTTCTGATGCCTGTTTACCCTCAGAGACTGTCTTGGCCAGTTCAGCAAAATCCTGACCATTGGCCAAATCCTCCAGGACTTTAAGTCCCACCAGTCTGGCCTGCTCAATTTCTTCCGGTGTGGCTGCTTCCGGTATGGCAATTAATATATGTGAAATACGATATTCATTTTCTATCGGACCCTGTTGTTCCTTGGTCGCAAGGAAATTATCAATCTCCCGATCTGTGACAATGATTCGATTATCAACATTACGCTCCCGTAAACGGGTAATAATGATTTCATTACGGATATCTTCACGGAAATGTTCGTAACTGTAGCCGTCTTTCTCCAGAATCTCCCTGAATTGCGTCAGGGAAACATTATTTTCAGAGGCGATATTACTGATAGTCCGATTCAGGGTCTCATCATCTATACGGATACCTGTGCTTGATGCAAGTTGTAATTGCAGCTTATTCAATATGAGGCGATCAAGAATCTGTTTTTCCAGAATCCCGGAAGGAGGCAGGGCAGTCCCCTGCTGTTCCAGCTGGTTTCTGACTGTTCGGAGTTTTTCCTCCAGTTCACTTTGCATGATGACATCATCATTTACTACCGCGACAATACGATCCAGTGGTACATCTGCATAAAGTGCACCTGGGGAAATGTAAATAATGATATTTCCTGCGAAATACAAACAGAACAGGAGGTACTTCAAGATATTAAAATCCACTCTTGTAACCGGGTAAGTTCTCTTCCAGAAATTCTACAGTTTTTTGGCCGATACCCGCCAGTCCTTTGAGTTCCAGTTGTAAAAATATTCCGGTATCCAGGTCACCATCTGCTTCAGCCAGGAAACGGCGGCCCACCACGCGGAAACCCCAGCAACAGCTGTTATATTCAACGCCGCCGAAGAGATCAATTGTTTGTTCGTCCGCCGTAGCATATGTCCAGCGGCCCACGGCACTCCAGTTCTGGTTGAAAGGCCAGTGGAATGAGATATCACTCTGCTCGATATCTGTAGTGGTAATGCTGCTTGTTGAACTGTCAGTCGTCTTGCGCACCCGGTAACCAAGGTTGACGAACTTATCGGGTGTCGGATTATATTGTATCAGACCAACCAGTTTTTCAGTTTTATCGTTGTTCGGATCCCATTGCAGATCGCCGCGTAATCTCCAGTCGTCAATAATCTCGGTTACAATTTCTGCAACGATAGGCGAACTGTCTTCTTCACGGGTCTTGCCACCAGGAAGAAACACGTCACGTTCATTCATGTAATAAATCTGGCCCAGACTGATGTGTCCCGCTTCCCTGCCGGAAGACTGATTAATCAGGCGGGATGTCAGCGCGAAAGTAATCTGGTTGGCATCACCCATGCGATCCGGCCCGATAAAACGATCCTCACGGAACAGGGAATCAAAGGAAAAATCAAACTGGGCGGTATCAAACACTGGCAGATCATTCTGATTTTCCTCCGGGATATACAGGTAAAACAACCTTGGTTCCAGGGTTTGCAAAAAATTTGTATTAAAAAGTGTGGCATCGCGTTCCAGGAAAATACCACTATCAATACTGACTATTGGCAGGATCCTGTTTGGGTTGGAATCGAATGTTCCTGATTCAGGCAGATCATATTGGGTAAAACGTAATCCTACTCTGGGCTCCAGGAATGCAGATGCGTTATAGACTGGATAACTGACAGAAGGTAACAGATCAAATCTTAATC